>NZ_FOIB01000007.1:433703-632551 GCF_900111765.1 Myxococcus fulvus | reverse complement strand
CCATTCCCTGAACACCCCTCCGGTCGCGGCGTCTACCGGGCACGGACCTCGTCCGTCTTCAACCGCTTACGCCACGTCGCTGACCGGACGGATACAGCGCGGGAGCCGGGGCTACGGACTCACCGAACAACCCAAGCTGTCCAGCCGGCAAGGTGCACCCTACTGGGCGAGGTATTTCTGACCCCTGCTTTGCGGAAAGCAGCCAGATCTTGACCTTCATCGCGCATGCGTGAGTTGATTCCCTGGAGAGATTTCACGCTCCGTGGTTAAGGGCTCAACGCGGCAGATGTGCTGGGGGATAGATGCGCCTGGATGAGGATGGAGCCGGAGGTAGTCTCCACAATCAGTTTGGGCCTCACTACAAGGCAACGGAAAGCCCGGATCGACGGGAGAAGGCGCTCCATTCTCCATCGTCGATGGCAGTGGCGTAGCGTTTACCCTTTCAGGCTCTGCTCCCTTGCAGTGCGGGGCAAGCAACTCCGCTCTCCTGCATCTTCGCGCATCACGGGCGCAAATGATGGGTTTTGCCTCGTGGTCAACGCGCTTTCCCTCGAGCAGAGAAAAGACCAGCAAGGTCTGCAGCTATATGGGCGCTCTCCCGCCCCTTTTCGCTCAGCCTTTCTCGCAATCGATTTTGCTAAAGCGGAGAGTCCGACTCTCCCAACTTGACTACTTGGTGTCCTCAAAAGGATTCTGCACCTTATGAACTATACACTTCTTGAATGGGTGGGGCTCGTCTCTGGAGTAGCATCAATCATCTCCTTGATTGTGTCGCTCAAAGTCCGGAGTGACGTTGCCAAGCACTTCAGCCAGAGCAATCCAGCCAGTTTCCACGGCGTGCAGTCAATCTCTGGAGACGGCAACCTTCAATCTGGCGGGAGCGTGAATGTTCAAAGGCCCTAGAGAAGGCAGCCAAGACATTCGGGGCGACAACAACCAACAAGCCCAAGGAGACATCACAAATCTTGCCGTCTACATGCTTCCCGAAAATCTTCCTGCACGACTCCCTTCTCTGATGAGCGCAGCTGCGCTCCGGCTATCTGCAGGAATTTCTGCCACCCCTCCGCCGCCAGCCCAACTGCCGCACCCATATAGCATTCAGCAAAAAATAGAATACAATGCAGTTCGCGCATACCGCAGCTGGATTGATGACTACGGCGTGTACGGTTTTGCAGTAGATGCCGCCTACAACGAAGTCGACGCACACACCCCAGGAGCGCGAACCAAAATACTCCGTCACATCTGGACGAAGTATACTAATATCCGTGCAGAACTTCTCCTAAACAATGGCAAGAACTCATCGCGGCCAGCCGATGAGATAGCAACAATCCGAGCACATGCCGACAGGATCATCCACAATATAAGAGACACCGTCAGCAGGGAAATCGTAAACTCTCCAGAGAAAGGACTTATCGTCGAGGATGTGGATTTCTCTGCGAACGCAATCACCTGCCACGCATTCATTAATTGCAAGATTCTAGATCGCCCTCCCGGCTAAACTGCCATGATTGTCGACTTCGAGTCCTCGCCCGAGCGCAGCCTCTATTACCTTGGCGCTCGCATAATGCGCGAATTGCAAGAGGCACCAACCGGGCGCGTCGAATTGAGCTGGCTATTGACGCGACTCAATTCAAAGCACGGCTCGGAAAACTCGATTCCTCTTGAATATTGCATCCTCGCAGCAGACTGGCTTTTTCTCCTTGGTGTCGTGTCCGTCAGCCCTGAGGGGGATATTGAAAAATGTTTCTAAGTCGCTTCCGCATCACCTCGCATGGGACAGTCGTTCGTGAAGTCACGTTTCGCAAGGGGCTAAATCTCGTCCTGGATGTGACATCGGGAGCACAGACCGACTCCGGCAACAATGTTGGTAAGACAACGCTTCTGAGGTCTATTGACTACTGCTTCGGATCGTCTGGCGAAGACCTGTATAAAGATCCAGAATTCAGAACCACCAATGAAGTTATTTATAGATTTCTAACCGAAGGCAATGTGGTTTTTGAACTTGAAGCAGAATCTCCGACCAGAAAGCTAAACATTGCAAGACCCTTTGGCGAGCCGCCCATTGTGAATGGCGAAGTGCTCAGTGCCAAGGCCGCCAATGAGAAGCTTGGCTACGAACTTTTCCGCCTAAACGAGCAGAAGCCTTCTTTCCGGCAGTTGATAAAGAAATTCATACGAGCAGATGCCCAGCAGATTTCAAACACTCTGAAATTCCTCCACCCGACAACATCGACCGAAGATTACGAACCTGCCTGGCTTTTCCTGTTCGGCTTCGACGATCAAAAACTCCTTCAGAATAGAAGAGACCTGCAGCGAAAAATCAAAGAAACATCGAACCAACTATCTGGCTTCAAGGGCGTCTCCACTAACTCTCTCCGTCAGATGGTTGCCGTTATCGATCGCGACCTCGCCGAAAAACAGAAGCAGCTTGCAAGCTTTGAAGTGGGGCCAGCCGTAAGGGATGAAATCGACCAACTCGGCCACTTGCGAGAGTCGATAACAGAGCTCGGACTGCAGGTCGCCCACCTCCAGTTACAACTCAACGGCAGCGAAAGAACTATACAATCACTGAAGGCGGCAGCGACAAATATAGACACTGGCCGACTTGAGGAGCTGTACAAGGCGGCCGACCGCGAACTTCCTCGACTCGCACATAGATTCTCGGAGCTCCAGGATTTTCACAATTCGATGATCTCCAACAAGGTGCAGTTTATCCAAGGAAGTGTAGACAGACTCAGGAGTCAACTCCGCGCCAAAGGGAGCGAACTTGAGTCGCTCGGAGAAAAGGAGACTCAGCTTCTCCGATCCATCTCTGCCCTGGGAGCATTTGCCGATCTCGGCAAGGTTCACTCTGAAATCAACCAGCTACGAGAAAGCCGCGGAGAGAAGACAGGAATTATCTCTCGGGTTGAATTTCTTCAGAAAACAGAAGCAGAGCTTTCCGCGCTGCTCTCTGAGATCAATGATCAAGTCATCAGGAATCAACAAGTCGTCGACAAGCGGATCGAGCACTTCAATAAGTACTTCTCTGAGTACTCCCAGAGCCTGTATGGCGAAAAATACGTTCTTTATTATGACTCACGCAAGGTAAAAGGCTTGCGCAGATTTGAGTTCAAGATCGCGAACGCAACTGGTAACGAAGGGACCGGAAAAAAAAGAGCACAGATCGCCGCCTTTGACTTGGCCTACTTGAAAATGCAAAGCGAACTGCGTGCGGAGACCGCCCGATTCACTCTGCATGATCGACTGGAGACAATTTCAGGCAATCAGCTTCAAACGTTGTTTGAGGTCGCCGATCAAATTGACGGCCAGTTTCTGGTGTGCGTCCTTGCGGACAAGTTAACACTTGTTGATCCAGGCTTGATCGAGCGAGCGACAGTATTGAAGCTGTCCCAGAGTGATAAGTTCTTTCGAATTCAGTAGATAATTCACTTCATTGAAGGGACAACGGCAAGAGCGCCTTGGCGCGCCTCGCACCTAAGGCAAAGACTAGTCATCACAAGCAACACATCTGCAGAAGTCGCGCGACCGGCTGCTGTGCTTGCCTAACTACTCCAGCTCGCGCTGGAGCTTCGCCAACAGGTTGAGCGCGTCCAGCGGCGTCAGGTTGTTGATGGCCGCTGACTTGAGCACCTCCAGCGCCTTCTGATGCGACGCAGGCAGCGTGGGAGCCGGAGCCACGGGCTCACCGAACAACCCCAACTGCCCCGCCGCGACAGCCGCCTTCTTCGGGTTCGGCCGCACCGCCACCCGGGGCCGCCCCGCGTCGTCCAGTTCCCCGGACTCCAGGTTCTGGAGCAGCTCGCGCGCCCGGCCCACGACCTCCGACGGCAGGCCCGCCAGCTTCGCCACCTCGATGCCGTAGGAGCGACTCGCCCCGCCCGGAATCAACTTCCGCAGGAAGATGACCTTGCCGCCCTGCTCCTTCACGGCGATGCACAGGTTCTTCACCTTGGACCGCTCACGCGCCAGGTCCACCAGTTCGTGGTAGTGCGTGGCGAACAGCGTGCGCGCGCTCACATGGTCATGCAGGTGCTCCGCCACCGCCCACGCGATGGACAGACCGTCGAACGTCGACGTCCCACGTCCAATCTCATCCAGGATGATGAGGCTCTTGTTCGTCGCGTGATGCAGGATGTGACTCGTCTCCGTCATCTCCACCATGAACGTGGACTGTCCACGCGCCAGGTTGTCCGCCGCGCCCACGCGCGTGAAGATCCGATCACACAGGCCAATCCGCGCAGCCTTCGCGGGAACGAACGAGCCCGCCTGCGCCATCAGCGCCGTCAGCGCCACCTGCCGCATCACCGTGCTCTTGCCCGCCATGTTGGGGCCCGTGATGACCAGCAGCTGCGCGTCCTCCGGGTCCATCCGCACGTCGTTGGGAACGAAGGACTCCCCTGCCCCCAGCATCCGCTCCACCACCGGGTGCCGTCCCGCCGTGATGCTCAGGACCTCCGACGCGTCCACCTCCGGCCGCGTGTAGCCGTACTCCGACGCGCACCGCGCGAAGGACAACAGCGCGTCCGCCGTGGCCACCGCCTCCGCCGCCGAACGGATGCGCGGAGCCGCCTGAGCCACCTTCGCCCGCAGCTCCTCGAAGAGCTGCAGCTCCAGCGCGCACCGGCGCTCCTCCGCCGTCAGCACCTGCTCCTCGTGCTCCTTCAGCTCCGGCGTGACGAACCGCTCCGCCCCCACCGTGGTCTGCTTGCGGATGTAGTCCGCCGGCACCAGGTGCAGGTTCGACTTCGTCACCTCCAGGTAGTACCCGAAGACCTTGTTGTAGCGGATCTTCAGCGAGCCGATGCCCGTGCGCTCCTTCTCCCGCGCCTCGATCTTCAGCAGCACGTCCTTGCCGGACGTGGACAGCTCGACCAACCGGTCCAGCTCCGCGTGGTACCCCTGCCGGATGAACCCGCCCTCCTTCAGCGCCACGGGAGGCTCGTCCACCACCGAGCGGGCCAACAGGTTCGCCAGCTCCGGCAACGCCGTCAGCGGCCCCGCGAGCGACTGGAGCAACGAAGCCTGACACCGCGCCAGCGCCGCCCCCAACCGCGGAAGCTGCGCCAGCGAAACCCCGAGCGCCCGCAAGTCCCGCGCGTTGCCCGCCCCCAGTGACAGCCGGCCCGTCAGCCGCTCCAGGTCCGCCACTTCCTTGAGGATGCCCGTCAGCTCCTCACGCCACACGCTCTTCGCGGACAGCTCCTCCACCGAGTCCAGTCGAGCGTGGATCTCCGGGAGCGACCCCAGCGGAGACGCCAGCCAGCGCGCCAGCTTCCGCGCCCCCAGGCTCGTCACCGTCCGGTCCAGCACGCCCAGGAGCGAACCCTTGCGACCACCGTCCCGCTGCGAGCGCAGGACCTCCAGGTTCGCGCGAGAGGACTCGTCCATCAGCAGGCTGCCCGAGCGCTCCTGCCGGCTCAACCGGTCCACATGCGCCGCGGGCGTCTTCTGCGTGTCCTTCAGATACCGCAGCGCCGCGCCCGCCGCCCCCGTGGCCAGCGGAGCGTCATCCAACCCGAACGCCGACAGCGACTGCACCGCGAAGTGCGAGCGCAGATACCCCGCCGCGCGTGCCGGCTCGAACGCCGCGACCTCCCCCTCCGCCACCGCCGGCACGCGAGGCAGCCGCGAGCACAGCTGCGCCACCTCCGCCGAGTTGCGCTGACCCGCCGGAACGAGCAGCTCCCGGGGCTCCACCCGTGACAGCGACTCCGCCAGCTCCGCGGCCGAGCCCGCCTCCATCGCGAGGAACTCGCCGGTGGACGCCTCCAGCAGCGCCCCACCAAAGCCCTTCTCGTTCCAGTACACCGCGGCCAGGAAGTTGCTGTCGCGAGGCTCGAGCACCTCCTCGTCCAGCACCATGCCGGGGGTGATGACCCGCGTCACCTCGCGCCGGACGATGCCGGGCCCGCTGCCGGCCTCCTCCACCTGCTCGCAGATGGCGACCTTCAGACCCTCGCCGATGAGGCGCGCGATGTACCGGCGCGACGAGTGGTACGGGATGCCGCACATGGGCACCTTGTCGGCGCCCTTGGCCCTGGCGGTGAGCGTGATCTGGAGGATCTCCGAGGCCTTCACCGCGTCCTCGAAGAACATCTCGTAGAAGTCCCCGAGCCGGAAGAAGAGCACCGTGTCCGGGTGCAGCGCCTTCACCTCGAGGTACTGGCGCATCATCGGCGTCAGGGACGCGATCTCCCTCGCGCCCGAGCCTTCGCTCGCCTTCTCCCCGTCCGGCGCGACGTCCTGCGTCGGGTCCACGGGAAGCTCCACCGCTGCTGCCTTGGCTGCCTTCATCTGCTGCGTCACGGCCATCCCCGCCCTTCTCTCATGCCCCCACCCCTGGATCAACGAACCGCTGACCCTACCCGCCCGGTTTCCCTATCATCCACCACCGACATTTCCGCTCGCGCCGTCGCGAAAACGGATGCGGCCTTCCAGGGGCGAGTGCATCTTCCGCGCCGCCATGGAGTCGCCTCCCCCCTCGACCGCCCCCAGGACACGCAGTCCAACGCCCGTGCCCGCGCTCTTCCGGGCGGCGATCGCGCCGCTGCGCGCCTTCTTCCAGCTCCAGACGAGCAGCGGAATCCTCCTGGCCCTCTCGGCCGTCGTCGCCATGGCCTGGGCCAACTCCCCGTGGGCCACGTCCCATGAACGGCTCTTCGACGCCCGGCTGTCCTTCGGGGTGGCGAGCACCCACGCGACCTTCACCGTCCGCCAGCTCATCAACGACGGGCTGATGACGCTGTTCTTCTTCCTCGTCGGCATGGAGGTCAAGCGTGAGCTGAGCGCCGGGGAGCTGCGCACGCCGGCCCGCGCGGTGCTCCCGCTCATCGCGGCCCTGGGCGGCATGGTGGTGCCGGGCCTGCTCTACGCCGTCATCAACGCGGGCTCCGCCGCGCAGGCGGGCTGGGCCATCCCCATGGCCACCGACATCGCGTTCTCCATCGGCTGTCTGTCGCTCGTCGGCTCACGCGTGAGCCACGGGCTGGTGGTGTTCCTCACGGCGCTCGCCATCTTCGACGACATCGGCGGCATCCTGGTCATCGCGCTGTTCTACGGCACGGGCGTGCACGGCGGATGGCTCGTGGCCGCGGGCGCGGTGGTGGCGCTGCTGGTCGCGCTCAACCGCTTCTATGTCCGCAATGGCATCCCGTGGCTGCTGGCCGGCGCGGCGCTCTGGTTCACGATGCACCATGGCGGCATCCACGCGACGCTGGCGGGCGTGGTGATCGGGCTGTGCATCCCGTCGCGGCCCACGAGGCCCGGGCGCGAGGTGCTCGACGAGCTGTCCGTCTACATCCGGGACTGCACCGAGCGCGCCGAGGACGAGTCCATGCGGGGCGCGCAGCTGCTCTACATCGAGGAGCGCCTGGAGGAGCTCGAGCCGCCGCTCAACCGCTTCGAGCACCTGTGGAAGGGCTGGGTGGCGTACGGAATCGTCCCGCTGTTCGCGCTGGCGAACTCGGGCATCTCCCTGGCGGGCATGGGCTGGGGAGACCTGCTGTCGCCCGTGCCGCTGGGCATCATCGTCGGCCTCTTCGTGGGCAAGCAGGTGGGCATCCTCGCCTTCACGTGGGGGGCGGTGCGGCTGGGCGTGTCGTCGATGCCGGGCGGTGGGAGCCTCTCGCAGCTGCACGGGGTGGCGGTGGTGGCGGGCATCGGCTTCACGGTGGCGCTGTTCGTGGCGGGGCTGGCCTTCGGGGACCAGCCCGCGGTGTTGAACGAAGCGAAGCTGGGCATCGTGGTGGGCTCGCTGCTGTCGGCGCTGGTGGGGTATGTCCTCCTGCGCTTCGTGGCGAAGCCGGCGGTCGCGGTCTAACGTCGTCGCGAGGAGAAAGCGTTTCCGTGAACTTCCAGGACCTGAACCGTGTGCGGCAGATTACGGTCATCGCGGCCCGTCACGGCTTCGGCGAGGTGCTGGAGCGCGCGGGGCTGTGGCGCATCCTCGGACGGCAGGAGAAGGTGGAGGTCTCGCCGGAGGCCCAGCGTGCCTCCACGGCCCGGCGCTTCCGGATGCTGCTCAACGACCTGGGCCCCACCTTCGTGAAGCTGGGCCAGGTGCTCTCCACGCGAGCGGACCTGTTGCCCGCGGAGTTCGTGGACGAGCTGTCGCTGCTGCAGGACAACGTGGATCCGATTCCGCTGGAGCAGGTGCACGCGCAGATCCGCGAGTCGCTGGGCAAGGAGGCGCGTGAGCTGTTCAAGCACATCGACGAGGCGCCGCTGGCGGCGGCGTCGATCGCGCAGGTGCACCGGGCGGTGACGCTGGAGGGCGACGAGGTGGTGGTGAAGGTGCAGCGGCCGGGCATCGCCGCGAGCATCGACTCGGACCTGGTGGTGCTGCGCAACCTGGCGCGCCTCTTGGAAGCAGTGGTGGAGGAGACGGGCATCTACACGCCCACGGGCATCGTCGACGAGTTCGACCGGGCCATCCACGAGGAGCTCGACTTCATCAACGAGGCCGCGAACATCCGCGCGTTCCTGGAGAACCACCGGGAGCGCACGTACATGAAGATTCCGCGCGTCTACGCGGCGCTGTCGAGCCGGACGGTGCTGACGCTGGAGTTCATCCGCGGGGTGAAGATCAGCCAGGCGGAGCTGTCGGACGAGGACCGGAAGACCATCGCCAACCACATCCTGGAGGCGAGCTTCCGGCAGCTCTTCGACGACGGGCTCTTCCATGGCGACCCGCATCCGGGGAACGTGTTGCTCCTGGAGGGCAACCGGCTGGCGCTGCTGGATTTCGGCGTGGTGGGGCGGCTGACGCGGCCGATGCAGGAGACGCTGGTGATGTTGTGCCTGGCGGTGGCGCTGAAGGACAGCGACTCGGTGGCGCGCATCCTCTACAGGGTGGGTGTGCCGGACGCGCGGGCGAACCTGGTGGGCTTCCGCAACGACATCGAGAGCATCCTGGGACAGCACCTGCCGACCACGCTGGGTCAGGTGGACACGCGCTCGCTGCTAAGGGATTTGCTGGACCTGGCGGTGAAGTACCGCATCCGGATTCCGAAGGAGTACGCGCTGCTCAGCCGCGCGTCGGTGTCCACGGAGGGCATGCTGCGCAGCCTGTACCCGGAGATGAACATCGTGGAGGTGGTGCTGCCGTACGCGAAGGAGCTGCTCGCGGGGCGGTATGACCCGATGCAGCTGCAGGGTGGACTGATGCGCACGCTCCTGCGCATCCAGTCGATGGCGGCGGACCTGCCCACGCAGCTGTCACAGATTCTCCTGGACATGGAGTCGGGCAAGTTCACGGTGACGGTGCGCGCGGACCAGTTCGAGAAGCTGAACGAGAACCTGCGCAGCGCGTCGGTCATCATGTTCATGGGGTTGTGCGCGTGCGGGCTCATCGTCGGGGCGTTCATCTCCTTCGCGCCCAAGCCGTGGATGTACGGGAACATCCCGGTGCTGGGTGCACTGGGCATCGCGCTGGCGGCGGCGCTCTTCGGCGCGGCGATCACGTGGTACCTGTTCGGCGGACGCGGGCTCGGCAAGGTGCGGCTGAGCAAGTACTTGAAGGGGCCGAAGCGGAAGTAGCGCAGGGGCGCGACATGCTGACGCGGCTCAAAGCGTGAGGGCGAGCACCAGGTCGCGCTGTGGGTCCGTCCCGAGCACGAAGCGCATCTCTCCCACTTCGATGAAACCCCAGCGAGCGTAGAAGGCCCGTGCGCGGGTGTTGCGTTCCCACACGCCGAGCCACAACACGTCGTGCTTCCGCGTCCTCGCCTCGTCCACACAGCGGCCCATGAGCGCTGCGCCGACCTTCGCACCGAGGAAGGCGCGATCCACGTAGAGGCGCGACAGGTTCACCGGGCGCTCGGCCCGCACACTCGGGTCACGGGCGCCGTCGCAAAGGAGCGCGAAGCCCGCGGGGACTCCATCGACCTCCGCGAGGAGGTACAGGTTGCGAGGGTCCCGCAGCTCCGCCTCCTGGAGCGCACGGCTGTAGTGCGAGGACAGGAACGCGTCCACGTTCTCTGGAGTGTTCTCGGCGGCGAACGTGTCCCTGAAGGTCCTCGCCCCGAGTTCCGTCAGCGTCGCCGCGTCGGCCAGCGTCGCAAGGCGGATGCTCACTGGCGGCGAGGGAGGTGCATCGGACGTCGTCATGGTCGCACTCTATACAGCCCACGCGCTCAGGGGCCGAGCAGGTCCTTGTAGATCTTCCCGTCCTTCATGATGACCAGGAGGTTCTTCTCCGGGTTGGCGATCAACTCGAGGTTCGCCACCGGGTCTCCATCCACCAGCAACAGGTCCGCGAGCGCCCCCTCCTCGACGACGCCGAGTCGCCCCTTGTAGGGGCTGCGCTTGCCCGACAGCGCCAACAGCTCCGCGTTGGTGCCCGTGGCCATCCGCAGGGCCTCCGCCGGCGTGTACCAACGCGTCATCTTCACCAGCTGCGCCCCCTGCCGCGCCGCCACCTTCGGGTCGAACAACGAGTCCGTCCCCCACGCCGTCTTCAGCTTGTACTTCTTCGCCAGCGCATAGGCCTTGTCCGTGCCTTGCGTCATCTCCAGCTGCTTCTCCCGATTGTCGGAGCCCTCCGGAAAGGGCGTCGCGTCCTCGTCGTCCAGGAAGGGCTGCAGGCTCAGCCAGATGCCCTTCTCCGCCATCAGCTTCGAGGTGGCGTCGTCCATCAACTGCCCATGGTCGATGACCTTCACCCCCGCGCGGATGGACGTCTGGATGGCGCGCGGCGTGTAGGCATGCACGGCCACATACGTCCCCCAGTTCTCCGCGGCCTCCACGGCGGACCGGAGTTCGGCTTCCGTGTACTGCGACACATCCAGCGGGTCGTGGTCTGACGACACACCGCCCCCCGCCGCCAGCTTGATCTGCGAGGCCCCCAGCATCAGCTGCTCACGGACCCGGAGCAGGACCTCGTCCTGCCCATCCGCGATGGCCGCCCCACCCACGCGCTCGGCGAAGGTCAGCGAGGACATCGCGGTCCGCGGGAGCGCCTCCGCGCTCCGGTAGTCCCCATGGCCGCTGGTCTGAGAAATCATCGCGCCCGAGGGCCAGATGCGGGGCCCCTCGATGAGCCCGTCATCGATGCCCCGCTTGATGCTGAAGACCGGCCCGGCCATGTCGCGCACGCTGGTGAAGCCCCGCATCAGCGTCGCCTTCGCCTCCTTCGCGGCGATCAACGTGAGGTACCCCTCCGGCCCCGCCAGCGCCACCTTCAGCGGCACCGAGGCCATCATCATGTGGTAGTGCGCGTCGATGAGCCCCGGCATGAGCGTGCGCCCCTTGCCCTCGATGACACGCACCCCACCCGTACTCGCGATGGGGCTGCTCGAGATGCGCGCGATCTTGTTGCCCTGAACCAGGACGTTGACGGGTCCCGACAACGCCTTGGACTTGCCGTCGAACACCTTCACGCCCTGGAAGAGGACCGCGCGGGGCGGCTCGCTCGTGGGAGGCTGCGCCCATGCGCGCTCCGGCGTGACGCTCGCCAGGAGCCACAAGGTCAGCGCCGCGCTCGACCCGGCGCGGATGCAACGGACGACATGACTCAACCTCGAACGCATGGCGAGTCCTCGATGTGACGGGTAGAGGTGTCCCAGGGGATTGCGCGCGGGACACTGGCTTCGGGGTGAGCCCCTGACAAGCGAGCGCTCCGCGCGACGACGTCCCCTGAACGCGAGCCTGTGCGCCCATGAACGGCCCGGCGTGACACTGCGGGCTCGTGAGCATCGGGGGCACCGGTTGCGTCACGTCGGTGACGCACGGCCCCGCGAGACGCTCGACACGTCCACCCGCCATCAAACGACCGCGCTCCCCGAGGAGGATTCCCTCGGAGAGCGCGGATGCGACACGAGCGGCTGGAAATCTCAGCGTGGCAGGACCTTGAGCACCTTGCCGTTGGTGGCGTCGGTCAGCAGGTAGAGCGCGCCCTCGGGTCCCTGCACCACCTCGCGGATGCGCTCCTTGCGGTTCAGGAGCAGGTGCTCCTCGCCCACGACGCGGTCATTGCGAACCATGAGCCGCACCAGGGCCTGGGCCGCGAGCCCGCCCACGAAGATGTCGTTGCGCCACTCGGGGAACAGCGTCCCCGAGTAGATGGTCATCCCCGAGGGAGCAATCACCGGATCCCAGTAGTACACCGGCTGCTCCATGCCCGCGCGCGTGGGGCTGTCGTGGATGGGCGCGCCCGAGTACTCCTCACCGTACCCGATGGTGGGCCAGCCGTAGTCCTTGCCCGCCTCGGGCCGGTTCAGCTCGTCACCGCCCTGCGGTCCCATCTCCACGATCCACAGGCGGCCCTGCCCATCGAGCGCCGCCGACAGGATGTTGCGGTGGCCCACCGACCAGATCTCCGGCTTCGCCTCCGGCGTGTTCACGTAGGGGTTGTCCTGCGGCACGGAGCCATCCGGGTTGATGCGGACGACCTTGCCGAAGTGGCTCTTCACGTCCTGCGCCTGCGCGCGGCCCGCGAGGATGGAGCGCTCGCCCAGCGTGACGAACAGCTTGCCGTCGGGCGCGAACACCAGCCGTCCGCCCGAGTGCAGCGTCGACTCGAGCGTGGGCATCATGCGGAAGATGACCTGGACGTTCTCCACCGCGGGCTGCGCGCCGTCCACCAGCTTCGCGCGCGCCACCGCCAGCCCGTTGCCGCCCTGACGGGGCTCGGCATAGGTCCAGTAGATGAGCCGGCTCTCCGCGTAGTCGGGACCGACCTCCACGTCGAGCAACCCGCCCTGCCCCCGGCCGTCCACCGCGGGCAGCCCCGTGACGGCGGGCGACTTCACGCCCTCCTGGGTGACGATGTAGAGCCGCCCGGTGGGCTTCTCCGTCACCAGCATGCGCTGGTCGGGCAGGAAGGCGATGGCCCAGGGATTCCTGATGCCGGAGGTCACCTCGACGACCATGAACTGCGTCTGCGATTGAATCGCCGGGGCGCGGGTCTGTCCGGGGAAGGCCGGAGGGAACTCGGGCACGTTGGGCGGCCCCTGCGGAACGGGAGGACCGCTGGGCAGGGTCCCCGCGTCCTCCGGCGGCACACCCGCGTCCGGTTCCTGAGTGCCCGCGTCCTCCGGCGGGACACCCGCGTCGGGCTCCTGCGTGCCCGCGTCCTCCGGCGGATTCCCCGCGTCCGGCTGGGGCGTGCCCGAGTCCGGCTGTGAGGTGCCCGAGTCCGGCGTCGGCGTGGGATCTGGATCGTCGCTGCAACCGACGAGGAGGGCGGCGACGATGAGGGGCATCGACAGGAAACGCATGCGTCTCTCTCCTGAGGGGGATGGTGCGGAGGGGGAAGTTGCCGCCGTGCGCAATGGCGCGCAAGCCTCGTTGCGGGCGGGCCGCGATTCAGTTCGCGGTCAATGCCTGGCCGGTCATCCCTCGGTGGAAAGTCACCGTGTCACGGCCCTCATCAAGGCCGCGTCCACTGGTGGACCGGGCGTCTGAATCCCGCGTCCGACTCCAGGGATGTTGCTTGCCGGGACCGGGGATTTCGTCCTGTATATCTCGCGGGTCTTCCCACCCGGGAACCCCTCCCCACTTTTCTTCGGAAGCGAGCCGGACATGAGCAACCTCTTCGACATCCCCTTGAAGTCCATCGATGGCGCGCCCAGCACGCTGGGACAGTTCAAGGGCAAGGTCCTGTTGGTGGTGAACGTGGCCTCCAAGTGCGGCCTGACGCCGCAGTACGCGGGCCTGGAGAAGCTCTACGAGGAGAAGCGCGCGAAGGGGCTCGAGGTGCTGGGCTTCCCCGCGAACAACTTCATGGGTCAGGAGCCGGGCAGCGAGGAGGAGATCAAGCAGTTCTGCGACCTCAACTACGCGGTGAAGTTCCCGCTGTTCTCCAAGATCTCCGTCGTCGGCGAGGACAAGCACCCGCTCTACCAGGAGCTGACCCGCGCGTTCCCGGACGCCACCGGCGAGGGCCCCATGCGCACGCGCCTCAAGGGCTACGGCATCGAGGCGAACCCCATCCCCGAGGTCCAGTGGAACTTCGAGAAGTTCGTCATCGGCCGTGATGGTCGCGTCGCCGCGCGCTTCGCCCCGGACGTCACCGCGGAGGACCCGCGCCTGGTGCAGGCCATCGACGCGGAGCTGGCCAAGGGCGCCTGACGCCGAGGACCGATGACGGGGAGGATTGCAAGGGCAAGCCCCTGCGTCCTCGCTTTCGGCCTCATCCGGCAAGCATCGGCGGAGCGCCGGGGAACATGGGCAGCCCTTGGCGTATCCAGGATGACCGCTCGCACCTGCGCGGGCGGATTCATCACCGAGGCTCCCATGACGACTCCCTCGCGCGGAGCACGGCGCTCTCTGTGCGCCCTGCTCCCCCTCCTCCTGACCGCCTGCGGTGACTCCCCCGCGGGCACTCCCGATGCGGGGCCACCGTGGGACGGCACCTACACGGAGCTGGAGGACCGGGGGTACTGGGTGGACACCGGCCGCCATGACGCGTGCCAGTTCGTCGACGCGGACAACCTGGACCCTCTGCTCTGTCAGCGCCCCTCGGGCTTCGACCTGTCGGGCTGCTCCGCCGCCGAGCTCTCCACCCTGGAGGACCAGGGCATCTACCAGGTCGTCCTCCGAGCGGAGCGGCGCGTGCGCCCGGATCGACCCACCAGCACCTCCGTCTCCGGAGGGTCGATCAGCTTCCGCCTCAGCGCCGACGGTTCACAGGATGCGCTGGGCTCCGGGCCCATCCTCGCGCGTGACACCGGGAACGGGACCTTCTTCCTCTCCGGCCGCCGCTCGCTCGCGCTCACCACCGGCAACCTCGTCACCACCGCCGCGTTCGCCGGCTGCCGCGTCCCCTCCCCTGGCGTCATCACCGGCTGCTACGTGTCCTGCGTCGAGAACCCGGTGACCGGTTACTCGAAGACGCTTGGCACCTTCGAGGCCCACCGGATGACGTGGGCCCCCGGTGAGGGAGAGGCCTCCGGCGGCCTCTCCCGCGTGGGCGAAGCCTCCACCACGATGATCCGACCCGCGGACCTCTACATCGCCAAGGAGCACGCCTACGTCGTCTCGCTGGATCGCCCGCCCCTGCTGGGCGGCCTCTCCGTCTTCGACGTGAGGGACCGCGCGAACCCCAAGCTCGTCAAGACGCTCAGCTTCCCGGGTGACACCTCGTGGAACGGCGTCTGGGCCAAGGACGACGCGCTCTATGTCGCCAGCAACTCCTCCGGCCTGGTCATCTTCGACATCCGCGACCCGGCCAACCCCACGTTCGTGCGCCGCGCCGAGGGCCCCACCACCGTCCACACCGTGCTCGTCGACGGCGATCGGCTCTACGCCAACGCCCCCGGCACCGGCACGTACGTCTACGACGTCACGAACCCCATGGACCCACCGCTGCTGCAGATCGTCAGGCCGACCGTGGAGGGCGGCTATGGCGACGGTCCCCACGATGTCTTCGTGTACGAGAACCGGCTCTACGTCAGCAACGGAAGCGATGGCTTCCAGATCATGGACGTCGCCGATCTGAACGACGTCCGCCAACTGGGCAGCTACTTCCTGCCCCGGCTCGCCACCTATGCGCACCACAGCGCGGTGGGCACCTTCGCGGGCAAGACCATCGCCTTCGAGGGCGGAGAGTTCCCGGGCTCCCACGTGCGCGTGCTCGACGTCACGAACCCGGCGGCCCACATTCCGCTCATCGGCACGTTTCGCATGCGCGCCCCCACGTCCATGCACAACCTGCTGCTGCGCGGGAACCTGCTCTACGTCGCCTGGTACCACGAGGGCCTGCGCGTCCTCGACGTCTCCAATCCCACGAAGCCCAAGCAGGTCGCGCACTACAACACCTTCCGGGAGGACGACCCGGGGCGCGAGCACTCCGTCTTCGAGGGCAACTACGGCGTGCGCATCCCCGGTGACGGCTACGTGTACTTGGTCGACGCGTCACGCGGACTCATCATCCTCAACGAGCTGTAGGCGCCGGGTGCCGCGGGCCCCGAGTCACGGTGGCCGCTGTCCGCTGTCTTAAAACAGCGGCAACCCACGATGGAATCAGGAGCCCGCACTGGCCTATCCAGGAAGGCCGCCCGCACTGTCGCGGAGGGACTCCCGAGGCGCTCCATGAAGCCATCGCCGCATCCGTTGGGACCCTGGCGCTGCATCCCGCTCCTGCTCCTGCTGCTGGCCGCCTGTGACGACTCCCCTTCAGGAGACGACGCGGGCTCGCTCCCGGACTCGGGCTCCGACGCGGGCACGGCGGACAGCGGCTCGCCTCCTGACGATGCGGGGACACCCGACGCGGGGACGCCCGATTCAGGCCCTCCGCCCTGGGACGGGACGTACACCGCGCTCGAGGACAAGGGTGATTGGATCGACACCGGCCGCCATGACACGTGTCAGTTCGTCTCGCCCGAGGACCTGGACCCGCAGCGGTGTGAGCGCATCGCGGCCTTCGACCTGTCGAGCTGCTCCACCGAGCAGCTCTCCGGCGTGGAGAACCAGGGCATCTACCTGCTCAACGTCCGCACGGAAGCGACCTACTCCTCGACCCAGCCTCCGTCGACCTCCGTCAACAACACATTCACCACCTTCCGGCTCAGCGCCGACGGTACCCAGGACGCGTACAGCTCCGGGTCACTCATCGCCCGTGTCACCGAAGGCGGTACGTTCTTCCTCACGGGGAGGACGACGATCCGCTGGCCGGGAGGGGACCGCGTCAGGACCACCTCGTTCGCGGGCTGCCATGTGACCAGCCCCGGAGTCATCACGGGCTGCTTTGCGCACTGCCGCAACGACCCCTTCTCCGGAACCGTCAAGGAGCTCGGGACCTTCGAGGCACAGCGGGTGACCTGGGCGCCCGGTGAGAGCGAGTCCTCGGGTGGGCTCGCGCTCGTGGCAGAGGCCTCGACGCCCGTCGGCATGCCCGTGGACATCTACGTCGCCAAGGAGCACGCCTACGTCGTGTCGATGAGCAAGGGGCCCCTCCTCGGTGGCCTCTCCGTGTTCGACGTGAAGGACCGGACGAAGCCCACGCTCGTCAAGACGGTCACCATCGCCGGCGATGGCGCGTGGAACGGCGTCTGGGCGAAGGGTGACGCGCTCTACGTCGCCAGCGACAGCTCGGGGCTCATCGTCTTCGACATCACGGACCCGGCCAATCCCGGCTTCGTCCGCCACGCCGAGGGCCCCGACGCCGTGCACACCGTGCTCGTCGAGGGGGAGCGGCTCTTCGCCAACTCACCCGGCACGGGCACCTTCGTCTACGACATCACCTCGCCCCTCGCTCCGACGCTGCTCCAGCTCATCACGTGGGCGCCCGAGGGCTACACCGGCGGTCCGCATGACGTCTTCGTGCACGGCAACCGGCTCTACATCAGCAACGATACGACCGGCTTCCACATCATGGACATCTCCGACCTGGACGACGTCCGGCACCTCGGTGACTACCTGCAGCCGGGATTCATCGGCACCTTCTCCCACCACAACGCGGTGGGCACCTTCGCGGGGCGCACCCTCGCCTTCGTGGGCGGTGAGTTCACGGCCAGCCACGTGCGGGTGCTCGACGTGACGGACCCGACGAACATCCCGCTCATCGGCACGTTCCGCATGCGCCCCCACACGTCCATGCACAACCTGCTGCTCCGCGGGAACCTGCTCTATGTCGCGTGGTACCAGGAGGGCCTGCGCGTGCTGGACGTCTCCCATCCCACGCAGCCCCGGCAGCTCGCCCACTTCAATACCTACCGGGAGACCGATCCGCGCCGAGGCCACGGCCTCTTCGAGGGCGCCTTCGGCGTGCGCATCCCCGGGGACGGCTTCGTGTACCTCGTCGACTCGTCACGCGGCCTCATCATCGTCAACGAGCTGTAGCGCCGCCCGACCCGGGCCGTGTCATTGCAAGGACGCGGCCCGGCGGGTCCAGCGGGCGGCGTTCACGGCACGTGGCCGTGATTCCGTCGTCATCCGGCAAGCATCGAGCGCGCGCAGTGGCGCCGTGAGCGCGCCTCGCCATTCCTGGAGGCACCACCCGCTCCTTCCGGGTGGCCTTCCCGAGGCCTCTCATGCAGACACCCCTGTCCCCTTGGCGCTTCCTCTGTGTCCTCCTCCCACTCCTCATCGCCTGCGGCGACTCCGACTCGGGCAAGGACGCGGGCTCGCTTCCGGACTCGGGGACACAGGACAGCGGCCCTCCTCCCGAGGACGCGGGCACAACCGATGGCGGCCTGCCTCCCGACGACGCGGGCACACCCGACAGCGGCCCGCCGCCCTGGGACGGCACGTACACCGTGCTCGAGGACAAGGGCGATTGGTTCGACAAGGGCCGCTACGACACGTGCCAGTTCCTCGACGCCGAGAACCTGGACCCGCAGCTCTGCCAGAGCCTGTCGACCTTCGACCTGGCCAGCTGCTCCACCGAACAGCTCTCCGGAATCGAAGGCCAGGGCATCTTCCAGCTCACCACCCGCGCGGAGCTGCGCGTCCGCCCGGGACGCCCCAACTCCACCGCTGTCGGCAACGGCAGCAACGCCTTCCAGCTCAGCCTGGATGGCTCCCGGGACGCGATGAGCAATGCACCCCTGCTGGCCCGCGTGACGGAGGGCGGCACCTTCTTCGTCGCGGGACGCCGCACCGTCAGGACCCCCTCGGGCGACGCCGTCACCACCACCGCGCTCGCCGGCTGCCACGTCCCCTCGCCGGGCGTCATCACCGGTTGCTATGTGTCCTGCCTCGACAGCCCCATCTCCGGCTACAGCAAGACGCTCGGCACCTTCGAGGCCCACCGGATGACCTGGGCCCCCGGCGAGGGCGAGTCCTCCGGAGGCATTGCTCGCGTCGGCGAGGCCTCGACGCCCGTCGGCATGCCCGTGGACATCTACGTGGCCAAGGAGCACGCCTACGTCGTCTCGCTGGAGCGAGCCCCTCGGCTGGGTGGACTCTCCGTGTTCGACGTGAGGGACCGGACGAACCCCACGCTCGTCAAGACGATCAACATCCCCGGGGATGGCGCCTGGAACGGCGTCTGGGCGAAGGGTGACGCGCTCTACATCGCCAGTGATTCGTCGGGGCTCGTCGTCTTCGACATCACGGACCCGGCCAATCCCGTGTTCGTGCGCCGCGCCGAGGGCCCGTCCCACGTCCACACCGTGCTCGTCGTCGGCAACCGCCTGTATGCCAACAGCGCGGGCGTGGCCACCTACGTCTACGACCTCACCACGCCGCTCGCGCCCGCCCTGCTCCAGCTCGTCACGCCGACGCCCGGAGGCTTCAGCGGCGGTCCGCATGATGTCTTCGTGTACGAGAACCGGCTCTACGTGAGCAACGCGGACTCCGGCTACTCCATCATGGACATCACGGACCTGGACAACGTCCAGCACCTCGGCAACTACACGCCGCCCGGGGGCTTCGTGTATGCGCACCACAGCGCGGTGGGGACGTTCGCGGGCAGGACCATCGCCTTCGAGGGCGGCGAGGGTCCCGGCACCCATGTGCGCGTGCTCGACGTGACGGACCCGACGAACATCCCGCTCATCGGCACGTTCCGGATGAGGCCGCCCACGTCCATCCACAACATGCTGCTGCGCGGCAACCTCCTCTACGTCGCCTGGTATCAGGAGGGGCTGCGCGTGCTGGATGTCTCCCACCCCACCCAGCCTCGACAGGTCGCGCACTTCAATACGTTCCGAGAGGACGACCCGGGCCGACGTGCCGGCAGCCTCGAGGGCGCCTTCGGCGTGCGCATCCCCGGCGACGGCTACGTGTACGTCGTGGACTCGGCGCGCGGGCTCATCATCGTCAACGAGCCGTAGCAACCGAGGGACGGCGCCCGGCCCCGGGGAGTCTTTCCGGGTCCGGGCCCACGACGGGGCTACACCGGACGTCGGAAGCTGTCCGCCAGGTCCGCGGGGAGCTGCGAGGCCACCGCGGCCACCTCGTCCTCGGGGATGCGGTCTCTCACGGCGGTGAACACCACCGTCATCACGCGGAACGCCTGGTCCACCTTGATGCCCAGGTGGTCCGCCACGTCGGCGATGAACTCCTCGCGCTTCATGCGCTTCGCATGGGAGGGCCCGCGCAGGATGGTGCACTCGCCGATGAGCTCGCCAATGTCGTCGCCGAGCGCGCGCATCAGCTTCACGTCCTCGCCGTCCGACAGCCTGCGCGCCAGGGTGCACAACACGGCGTGCGCGGCGGTCCGGCCGTCCAGCTTGTTGACGCGGACCTCCTGGCTGTTGCCGATTTCGTCCAGGAACCCCTGGAGGTCCAGCGGCTCGTCGCGCTCCTTCACAGGAGTGATGTTGAGAGGAAGCTCCGTCTCCTGCGCCATGGGGTCGTCTCCTTGCTCGCCGTGGGCACACGCTCGCATCGCGGCGTGTCAGTCACGGTGATCACGACCCACCCGGCATGCTCGCCTCGGGCGGCGAAGGGTCGGTCGCTTGCGCCACACCGCCCCCTGCGGAACAGGGGGCGGCAGGGCATGGGAGCGACCCGCCTCAGCCGTGCGCCGCGGGACGAGGCTCGTCGCCGCCTGGGCTCCCGTGGGCGGTGGGGCTGCCCTCCTCGTCGTCCGGACGCTTGCCGCGCCAGTTGGACAGCCGCGTCTTCATGCGGTCGGCGACCACGTAGAAGGCGGGCACCACCACCAGGCTCAGCACCGTGGAGACCGACAGCCCGCCGAGCACCGCGATGGACATGGGCGCGCGCGTCTCGCTGCCCGCGCCCAACGCCAGCGCCGCCGGCACCGCCGCCATCATCGTCGCCGTGGACGTCATCAGGATGGGCCGCAGGCGCACCGGCCCCGCGCGCTGCATCGCCTCCACCGCGCCCAGCCCCAGCTCCCGCTGCTGGAGCGCGTAGTCCACCAGGATGATGGAGTTCTTCTTCACGATGCCCATCAACAGCAAGAGACCAATCATGCTGAAGATGTTCAGCGTGCTGCCCGTGCCGAGCAACGCGAAGGCCGCGCCCGCCACCGACAGCGGCAGAATGGTCAGCACCGTGACCGGATGCAGGAACGAGTTGAACTGCGCCCCCAGCACCATGTACGCGACGCCAATCCCCAGGAAGAGCGCGAAGAACAGGCTGCCCATCGAGTCGCGGAACGCCACGCTCGCGCCGCCCGGCACCACGCGCACACCGCCCGGCAGGTCCTTCGCCAGCTGCTCCACCGTGGCCAGCGCCTCCTCCTGATTGGAGCCCGGCGCCACGTTGGCGAAGATGCTGATGGCGCGCTCGCGGTCCCGACGCGTAATCGCCTGCAGCGCCGGGCGCTCCTCCTGTGACACCAGCGCCGACAGCGGCACCAGCGCGCCGCTCGCCGTGCGCACCTTGAGCAGCGCCAGGTCCTCCGGACGCGAGCGCTGACCCGCGAGCAGGCGCAGGCGCACGTCGATGCGGCGCCCTCCCGTGCTGTACTTGCCCACGCGCACGCCGCCCACCAGCGCGTTGATGGTCGTCGCCACCGTCTGCATCGGCACGCCCAGGTCTGCCGCGCGCGCCCGGTCCGGGGTGATGCGCAGCTCCGGCATGCCGAGCTGGTAGTCGGTGTCCACGTCCACCACCTTGCCGCTGGCCTGGACCTTGTCGCGCATCTCCTGGCTCGCCTTGACCAGCTCATCCCAGTCCGAGCCGCGCACGCTGAACTCCACCGGGAAGCCACGCTGCGCGGAGAAGCCCTGCTGCGACAAATCCTGAACCACCGCGCGCAGGCCCGGGTAGCCGTTGAGCTCCTTGCGCAGGACCTGCTGGAACTCCGACTGCGTCATGCGCTGATCGGGCGGCTTGAGCGTGAGCATCATGAAGCCCGAGTTCACGCCGCCACCCCCACCGCCCACCAACGCGAAGACGCTCGTCACCTCCGGCCGCGAGGCGGCGAACGCCTCCGCCTTCTGGAAGAGCTGGTTGGTCTCCTCGATGCTGCTGCCCACCGCCGTCTGCATGCGGACCATCAGCCGGCTCTGGTCCTGCGACGGCACGAACTCACCGGGCAGCGCGCGGAAGGCGAACACGCTCGCCGCCAGGATGACCAGCGCCCCGGCCAGCACCCGCCACGGCCGCACCAGCGCCCACCCGAGCGCCCGGCCATAGGCGTGCTCCAGCTTCGTGAAGGCCTTGTCCACCCACACGCCGATCTTGCTGCGCCCCTCGCGGGACGTCTTCAAGAGCTGGGCGCAGCGGGCCGGCGCCAGGGTGATCGCCTCCACGTACGACAGCATCACCGCCACGCACAGCGTGACGCCGAACTGGAGGAAGAACTTGCCGATGACGCCCTTCATGAAGACGACGGGCAGGAAGATGGCGATGACGGCCGCGGTGGCCGCGAGCGCCGCGAAGGTGATCTCCGCGGTGCCCTCGCGCGCCGCGCGCACCCGGTCCTTCCCCTCCTCCGAGTGTCGGAAGATGTTCTCCAGCACCATGATGGCGTCGTCCACCACGATGCCCACCGCCAGCGCCAGGCCCAGCAGCGTGAAGGTGTTGAGCGTGAAGCCCAGGAAGTAGATGACGGCCACCGTCCCCAACAGCGACATGGGGATGGCCAGCACCACGTTCATCGTGCTCGACAGCGAGCCCAGGAACAGCCAGCAGACGAAGGCCGTGAGGATGCAGGCCAGCATCAGCTCGAACTCGATCTCGTGGACGCTCTCCTCGATGAACTGGGTGGTGTCGAAGCGGATGGCCACGTCCATCCCCTCCGGGGCGTCCTTCTGGATGCGCGCCAGCTCCTCGCGCACGCCCTGCGCCACGGACACCGCGTTGGCGCCGCGCTGCTTGCGGATGCCCAGGCCCTGTGCGGGCGTGCCGTTGACGCGCGCCATGCGCCGCACGTCCTCGAAGCCGTCCTCCACCAGCGCCACGTCGCGCAGGTACACCGGCTGGCCACCCTGCTCGCGCACGACGATGTCGCGCAGCGTCTCCAGATCCAACGCCTCGCCGAGCACGCGCACGTTGACCTCGCGCCCCTCGGCCTCGATGCGCCCGGCGGGCAGCTCCACGTGCTCGCGCTGGAGCGCGGAGGTGAGGTCCGTCACCGTCAGCCCGAGCGCGTCCAGCTTGGCGGAGTCCACCCAGATGCGGATGTTGCGGTCCAGCGAGCCACCGACGGACACCTCGCCCACGCCCGGCACCGTCTGCAGCTTCTCCTTCACGCGGTAGCGGGCGAAGTCGCTCACCACCTGCTGGGAGAAGGGCCCGGACACACCCACCTGGATGATGGGCTGGTCCTCCGGGTTCGTCTTGGTGACGATGGGCGGGTCGATGTCCTCGGGCAGCTGACGCTGCGCCTGGCTGATCTTCGTCTGGACCTCCTGCAGCGCCATGTCCACGTTGCGCGACAGGTCCAGCTCCACCGTGATGTTGGCGCCGCCCTGGCGCGCGCTGGAGGTGATGCTGGTGACGCCCTCCACCTGCGTCACCGCCTCCTCGATGGGCTCGATGACGTCCGTCTCGACGGCCTCGGGGTTGGCGCCCTCCCACGTGACGCTGATGTTGATGGTGGGGAAGTCGACGTCCGGGAACTGGCTGATGCCGATGCGCTGCGCCGCCACCAGTCCGAAGACGATGGTGGCCGCCATGATCATCCACGCCAGGACCGGCTTCTTGATGCACGCTTCCGTCAGGTTCATCGCCGCGCTCCCTGGCCGCCATCCTCCGCGCGCGGCTCCGCCGTCAGGGTGGGCTTCTTCTCCTGCACCACCCTCACCGTCACGCCATCACGCAGGGCCTCGCCGCCGCGGATGACCAGCGTCTCGCCCGCCTTGAGCCCCTCGCGGACCTCCACCCGACCGTCCGCCGTGCGCATGCCCAGCTCCAGCACCCGCTCGCGCGCCTTCTCGCCATCCACCACGAAGGCCAGGAAGCCCCGCTCACTGGCGCGCACCGCCGTCTGCGGCACCACCGGGCTGCCGCCGCGCGTCTCCACCGGCACCGCCACCGACGCGAACGCACCGGGCCGCAGCTTCGCCGCGTCCTCGGCGGACACCTCGGCCGTCACCGGCACCAGGCGGTTCGCCTCGTCCGCGGCCTGCGCCACGTGGGTGATCTTCGCGGTGAAGGAGCCGCTCTCCGAGCGCACCGTGAAGCGCGCCGCGAGCCCCGGCTTGATGCGCCCCACGTCCGCCTCCGGCACCGTGAAGCGCAAGAGCAGCGGGTCCCTGCGCAGCAGCGTCGCCAGCACCAGGCCCGGCTGCACGTACTGGCCCGTCTGCACCGTGCGAGTCTGGAGCACGCCGTCCATGGGCGCGCGGACATAGGCGTCGCGCTGGTTCAACTGCGCCTGGTCCAGCAGCGCCCGCGCGGAGGCCACGTCCGCCTCCGCGGTGCGCGCGCGCGCCGTGAAGGTCTCCAGCTGCTCGGCGGGCAACAGGCCGGGGCTGGCCTCGTTGACGGCGGTGCGACGTTCGGCGCCGGCCTGGGCCTCCACCAGCGAGGCGCGGGCCTTGGCGAGCGAGGCCTCGGCCGCGCGCACGGCGATGGCGTAGCGGGCGGGCTCGATTTCAGCGAGCACGTCCCCCTTCTTCACCGCCTGCCCTTCCATGAAGAGCACGCGCTCCACGGCGCCCGCCACGCGAGCGGTGATCTGCACCCGCTCGAAGGCCTCCACGGAGCCCACCGCGTTCACCACGTACTCGACGTCGCGGGCCTCCACGGCGGCGACCTCGACGGGGAACTGGATGGGGCCTCGGCCGCCGCCAGCACCGGGGCGACCGCCCGCCTTTCCGCCCGCCGCGGGAGCCTCGCCCTTCGACGCCTCCGCGTCCTTCTTGCATGCCCCCATGGCGAGCATCACCACGGCCAAGGTCAGCGTTCCTGCGCGTCGCATCACCTTCACGGTTCCTTCCCCAAAGGATCGAGTCCGACTGCCGCCCTCAAGCCCAACAGGGCGACGCCCAGCGAGTACCGGCTGCGGGCCAGGGCCACCTCCGCCTCGAACAGCCGCAGCGAGGCATCCGCCAGCGTCAGCGCCGTGGACAAGCCCTGGCGGTAGAGGATGCCCTGCTCCTCCGCGTTCTGCTTCGCCGCACGCGTCGCCAGCTCGCTCTGCGTGAGCGCCGCCCGCGCGTTCTCCAGGGCCACCCGGGCCCGCTGGATGTCCACGTCCACGCGGCGGGTGCCCTGCTCCAGCTCCAGCTCGGCGGCGCGCGCCAGGGCCACCCGCTCGTGGCGCTCCGCGTACCGCTCGCCGCCGTCGAAGAGGTTCCACGTGAGGTCCGCGGCCAGGAAGCCATCTCCCGTGCGGCCCGCGAGGCCCTGCTCGTTGGTGAGCCGGTACGTCGCGGACACGCCGAGCGCGGGCAGCAGCCTCGCGAGCGGCTCCCACGCGTTGGCCTCCAGCGACTCCACGCGCAGCTGGCCGGCGAGGATGTCCGGGCGCCGCTCCACCGCGCCGGGGATGATGCTGTCGTGCGTGTCCAGCGGACGGGCCGCGTCCTCGAGCAGCTGCTGGGGCGCCGCGAGCGCTCCCTCCACCGGCTCCACCAGCAGGAAGCCGAGCTCCAGGCGGCTCGTCTGCGCCAGGTTGCGGGCGCTGATGAGCTCCACCTCCGCGGTGGCCACCTCCACCTCCGCGCGGGTGACATCGTTGGTGCTGGCGAGTCCCCCCTTGGCGCGGGCCTGCGCGTCCGCGAGCGACTGGCGGGCGAAGGCGATGCGCTGCTCGGCGGCCTGGAAGACCTGCTGCTCCTGCAGCGTGATGAGGAACGCGTTGGCGGCCTCGAACGAGACCTGCCGACGGGCCTCCACCGACTCCATGCCCGCGGCCTCGCTCTCACGCTTCGCGGCGCGGTACAGCGGGAAGCCGCGCGCGTCGAAGAGCGTCATCCGCGCGACGAGGTTCGCGCCGAAGGCGTTGTAGCGCTGGATGATGACCTGCTGTCCGCCGACCTCGCGCGTCGTCTGGTTGGGGCGGCGCGTGTACGTGCCCGTGGCCGTCAGCTCCGGGAAGAAGAACGCGCGGGCCCGCGACACCCGGGCCTGGGCGGCCACGGCGCGCTGCTGGGCGGCGAGCGCGGACTCGTTGCGCTCGGCCGCCATCGACACCGCCTGCTCGAACGTCAGCGCCGGGCCCGTGGAGGTGGCGCTCCCCGGTGCGGAATCCGCAGCGGGCGGTGCGGTTTTCGCAGCCCCGGGTGCGGAATCCGCAGCCTCGCGCGAGGGGGTGGGGGCCACGGGAGCGTCGCTCTGGGCCGCCTGGGACTGGGATGGGGAGAGCACCATCCAGGCACACAGGGGCGCGACGAGGGCGGTTCGGACAGTGGACATGAGCGGGAAGTCGAGGCTCGGGCCGAGGGAGGGCGGCAGGTGCGTGCTGGGGCCCGACGAGCGAAACGGCGAGTCCGGCGGAGTGGGCTGCTGGACGATGCCAGCATGGCGGTCTAAGGGGGAGTTCCAGATGTCCTAGGATCTACGCCGGGACGTCACGACAGTGGGCGCCTCGGCGCGCCGGAGAATGCATTGATGATGCGTTTATTCCTGGTGGGTGTAGCGCTGCTGACACTTTCGATGACGGGTTGCAAGAGCAAGACCTCGACCAACGAAGGGGGGCTCCGGGTCTTCATCACGTATGCGACCTTCCGGCCAAAGTGCATGACGCTGGCCGTGGAGGACCGTCGGGATGCAGCGCGCCGGGAGTCGGGCGTGGTGACGGTGGACGCGGAGGCCCGGAGCGACACGCGCGTCGGCGTCATCCTGAAGCAGGCGGGCTGGAGTCCGGACCTCCGGGTGATTGCCGAGGCACATGAGGGCTCGTGCGAGGGCCCCGTCATCGCACGGCAGTCCGCGGACGTGCAGTTCCCCGAGGAGAACCTGACGGACCTGAAGCTGGATCTGCGCGCCGAGGACCTGGACGACGACGGCTTCTTCGCCATGAAGGGCGACTTCCCGGGCACCGACTGCGACGACACGCGCACGGACGTGCACCCCGGCGCCACCGAGCTGTGCGACGGCGTGGACAACAACTGCGTCGCGGGCGAGAGCGACGCGCCGGGCGAGGTCCAGTACTGGGTGGACGCGGATGGGGATGGCTACGGCGATGCCAGCACCACGCCCCAGGTGGCGTGCGCGCCGCCCCAGGGCCATGTGACGCGCGCGGGTGACTGCGACGACGACGACCGCCTCGTGCACCCGGACCAGCAGGAGTTCCGCTGCGACGGCAAGGACGACAACTGCGATGGTGCCTCGGACAACGACGCGTTCGGCGTGGGCACCGCCTGCCTCACGGAGCAGCGCTGCACGGGCACCCGGCAGTGCCAGTCCACCGAGGCGGCGACGTGTGTCAGCACGGCGCAGACCTTCGAGTACTTCGCGGATGACGACGGGGATGGCGAGGCCGGCACCTCCCTGGGGTTCTTCTGCGAGGAGCCCGAGCAGGAAGCGACGCGGGAGAACAACGACTGCGACGAGGGAACCTCCCTCGTCTCCTTCGTCGGCACCACCGAGGTCTGCGACCGCCTGGACAACGACTGCGTCGGCGGCGTGGACAATGGGCTGACGGGCTGCGCCGCGGTGGCCTGGAACGAGCGGACGGTGCTCGACGACACGAGCGCGCGCTACGACGCGGTGGCCAACTATGGCGAGGGACTGGGCTGGCTCGTGGGACGGACGGGGCACGTCATCCATGTGAACGACAACACCTTCAGGCCCGCGACGAACTGCGCGGGCAACTGGAGGTCCGCGTGGGCCGCGCCCAATGGACGCGTGTTCCTGGGCTCGAACGACGGACGATTCGCCACGCTGATGCCCGAAGAGCTCAGCACCGCCTGCGAGACCCGGCCCAGCGGTCAGCCAGCAGCCATCAACGGACTGGTGGGCTTCACGGATCCGAACAGCAACGTCTTCACCGTCTACGGAGTCTCCAGCCAGGGGCATGTCCTGTCCTGGAGCTATGACCACGGCGCGGGGAGCCAGCCGGCCCCGACGATCGTCACCCAGCTCGCGGCGAACCTGCGCGCCATCCACGGACTGGAGGCCCAGTCGCTGTTCGTGGTCGGCGCGGAGATGGTGAACGGCGAGTCGCGTCCGGCGGCCTGGAGCTCGCCCCAGACCGGGACGACCTGGACGCGCGAGGCGCTGGGCCTGCCCGAGACCACCACGGGCCTCCTGAACGCGGTCCAGGTGCTCACGTCCAGACTGGTGTACGTGGCGGGCGACCACGGGCTCCTCCTGGAGAAGTCGCGAGACGCGTGGACACCGAAGCCGGTGTTGACGGTGAACGGCGGCACGGTGCCGAACCTGCGCGCCTTCATCGCGTTCGGCCGCACGGGCATCTACGCCGCGTCCTCGGAGGTGAACGACCTGCACTTCTTCAACGGCACCGCGTGGAGCGTCGTCGCCACCCCGTCCGAGACGGTGAACGCGCTGGGCGGCTTCGGCCCGGGCGAGGTCTGGGCGACAGGACACGACGGCCTGCTCACGCGCTGGACGCCCTGAGCGGGAGGAGCCGGGGCCACCATGGACCTGCGCGCGGAGGGCCTGACGGTGAGGCATGGCGCGCGCACCGTGCTCGCGGAGGTGGCGTGCGCGCTGCCCCCGGGCACGCAGGCGGTGGTGCTGGGGCGCTCGGGCTCGGGCAAGACGACGCTGCTGAAGGCCTTCGCGGGGCTCTCGCCCGCGTTCAGCGGACGTGTCCTGTGGGATGGCCAGGACGTGGCGGGCCTGTCCGCCGCCGAGCGCCGCGTGCGGCAGGCGTCGTTCGGCATGGTGTTCCAGACGGACGCGCTGTTCGACTCGCTGACGGTGCGGCAGAACGTGCTCTTTCCGCTCACGCGTCGGCGCGTGCCCCAGGACGAGGCACACGCGCGCGCGGACGAGGTGCTCGGCGCCGTGGGCCTGACGGACGCAGCGGACACGCTGCCGGAGCGGCTGTCTGGTGGCATGAAGAAGCGCGCGGGGCTGGCGCGAGCGCTGGCGGCGCGTCCGTCGGTGTTGCTCGCGGATGACCCCTTCGCGGGGCTGGACCCGGGCACCGCGCGGCAGGTGGCGCGGGTGCTGCTGGAGGTCTCGCGCGGAGGCACGCTGCTGGTCGCCGCGCCCGAGGCGCCGGTGGACCTTCCCCTGCCCCGCTGGCTCTACCTGCGAGGCGGGCGGTTGGTATACGACGGGGCCCCCGCGCCGGAGCTGGAGCGCGAACAGGACGAGGTGCTCCCGTGAGCCCATCGCCGCGCATCGAGAGCCCCGGGCTGCGGACCGTGCGTGGCGCGGGCGCGGTGGGGCTGGAGGCGGTGCGCGGCGCGGGAGCGCTGGCCCTCGTCGCGGCGCGCACGGTGCTGGGATTGCCGCGGCTGGAGCGACGCGAGCTGGCGCGGGCGCTGGTGCAGTTCGGCTACGACTCGCTGCCCCTGGCCCTGGCCACCGCGGCGCTGGCGGGCGTCATCGTCGTGTTGCAGTCGGGGCTGTACATCCAGCGCTTCGGGGCGAGAGCGTTCCTCGGGTGGGCCGCGGGCTATGGGGTGCTGTGGGAGTTCGGCCCGCTGCTGCTGGGGCTCATCATGTCCGCGCGCATCGGCGCGAGGAACGCGGCGGAGCTGGCCACCATGCAGGTGGGCGGGCAGATCGAGGGCCTGCGAGGCATCGGCCTGGACCCCTTCGCCATCCTCGTGGCGCCGCGCGTGGTGGCGATGGAGCTGAGCATGCTCGCGATGAGCACCTTCACGTTCCTGGTGGCCATCCTGTTCGAGGCCCTGGCCGCGCTGCTCACCCTGGACCTGCCGCTGAGGACGTTCTTCGGGACCTTCGCGCACATGTTGAGCCCGTTGGATATCCTGGGCGGCGTGTTGAAGACGGGGGCCTTCGGCCTCGCCATCTCGCTGGTGTCCACGGCGGTGGGGCTGTCCGCGCGAGGAGGCGCCCAGGCCGTCGGACGCGCGGCGGCGAGCGCGGTGGTGCGCGGGTGCGCGGCCATCTTCCTGCTCGACTTCGTGCTCACGCTCGTGCTCGCCGGGTGGATGACATGAACCGGGTGCTGCGCTTCTTCGGCGCGCCGGTGGTGCTCTTCGCGCGCACCATGCGGGCGGGAATGCGCGAGGGCATCTCCTGGCGCGAGTCGCTGGTGCAGCTCCACGAACTGGGAGGGCGCAGCGTGTGGCTGGTGATGACCGGCATGGCGTTCTTCGGGGCGGTGCTGGTGACCATCGCCAACAGCCAGGCCCGGCGCTTCGTGGGGAACGTGGCGGTGCTGGGCCCCGCGTACTTCGAGCTCTTGATTCGCGAGCTGGGGCCGGTGGTGTCCGCGCTCCTGACGGCGTCGCGCGCCGGGGCGAGCCACGCGGCGGAGCTGTCCACCATGAGCGTCAACGAGCAGGTGGAGGCGCTGGAGATGTCCGCGGGAGACCCCTACTCCGACCTGGTGGCGCCGCGCGTGGTGGCGGGCGTGCTGGGCGTGCCGCTGCTGAGCCTGTTGGGGACGGTGGCCGCGACCCTGTCCGCCGCGGCGGTGGCGGGGCTGGTCTTCGGCGTGGATGGCCGGGCCTTCATGGACCCGCGCTACGTGGACGGATGGGATTTGCTGGCGGCGGGGATGAAGGCCGTGGCGTGCGGGCTGTACATCCCGCTGGCGGCGGCCGTCGCGGGCCTGGGCGCGCGAGGCGGCGCGGAGGCCGTGGGCGAGGCGACCACCGATGGCGTCGTCGCCGCGAGCCTGGGGTGTCTGTTGATCGACCTGGCCGTGTCCCTCGCCTTCCACCTCGTGCGCCTGTGATTGCGAACGACGCCGCTCCGGACACGCTGCGCTTCACGGACGTGCGCGTCGCGTTCGAGGGTGGGCGGCGCGTGTTGGACGGCGTGACGGCGGAGGTGTCCACGCGGGAGCTGACGTTCATCGCGGGCGCGAGCGGCTCGGGCAAGAGCGTGCTGTGTCGGATGGCGGTGGGCCTGTTGCGGCCGGACTCGGGCAGCGTGGAGCTGTGGGGCGAGCGCGTGGACACGCGGCCGGAGCGGGAGCTGGTGAAGCTGCGGCGTCGGGCGCCATACCTGGTCCAGGGCCCTGCCCTGCTCGACTGGCGCACGCTTCGGGAGAACGTGTGGCTGGCGGACCCGGAGGCTCCCGCCGAGGCCGTGGAGTCCGCGCTGGAGCAGGTGGGGCTCCTGGAGTGGGCGGACCGGATGCCGCCCGAGCTGGGGCCCGGGGCGAAGAAGCGGACCGCCATCGCGCGGGCGCTGGTGCTCTCACCGCGCTACCTGCTGCTCGACGAGCCCACCACGGGGTTGGACCGGCGCGCGGCGACGCAGGTGGAAGAGGTCATGGCCTCGCTGAAGGCACGAGGGCTGGGAGGTCTGGTGGTGACGCATGACTATCGCCAGCTGCGGGGGTTGGCGGACCGGGTGTTGGTGGTGGCCCAGGGGAAGTGCGCGTACCTGGGGCCGCCCGAGGGTTTCCTGGAGTCCTCCGCGCCGGAGCTTCGCGTGCTGACGGCGCCGTTCATGGAGGGTGCGACGGATGGATGAGCGACGGTTGGAATTGAAGGTGGGCGCCCTGGTGCTGGCGGCGGTGATGGGCGTGCTGGTGTTGCTGTGGTTGATGGGCGAGCTGTCGCTCGGCTCCAGCACGGTGCTGCCGGTGGACTTCGGTCACACGGGCAACGTGGTGGAGGGTGCACCGGTGAAGCTGGGCGGCGTGCAGGTGGGGCGCGTGCAGGCCATCCGGTTGATGCCGGAGCGCCGGGATGCCCAGAGCCATCCCCTGCCCGTCCGGATGGAGCTGGCGGTGTCGCCGGAGTCGCTCGGCGCGCTGCGCTCGGATGCGCGGGTGACGGTGGCGACGGTGGGCCTGTTGGGCGAGCCCTACCTGGAGCTGAACCCAGGCACGCAGTCGAGCGCGCTGCCCGCGGGACAGGCCGTGCGCGGGACGGATGCGCCCCGGCTGGACCTGCTGGCGGAGAAGCTCTCGCGCTTCATCGAGATGTTCTCCGAGATGCTGGAGAAGGACCCGGAGGCGGTGACGGGGCTGGTGGCGAACATCTCGCGCCTGACGCGGACGCTGGACGAGGTGCTGACGGAGAACCGGGGCGACGTGAAGGTGCTGGCCTCCGAGCTGGCGGCGGCGTCGAAGGATTTGCGTCAGCTCTCACAGCTCGCGCGCGAGGCGCTCCAGCCGGGAGGCAAGGCGGCGCGGCTGCTCGACGACGCGGCGGCGACGGCGGCGGTGTTGAGGGGTGAGTTGCCCGGGCTGACGAAGTCCGCGGGCACCACGTTGGATGGGCTCGCGGCCCTCACCGGATCCCTGGGGCCCGAGGACGGGCAGCGCGTGAAGCTGGCGCTGGAGAAGCTCACGGCCGCGGCGGGACAGCTCGACAGCATCGCGGCCCGTGCGGACCGGGTGCTGGCACGCATTGAAGCCGGAGAGGGCACGGCGGGCGCGGTCCTCCAGGACCCGACGCTGTATGACGAGCTGAGAACGCTCGTCACCGATTTGCGCAAGCACCCGTGGAAGATCCTCTGGAAGGACTGACGCGACCTGGCTTCTCGCGTAGGAAACCGAGCCATGTCACGAAGCTACGAGGAACTGGAGGCGGAGGCCGCGAGCGTCTCGGTGGAGGGCTGGGACTTCTCCTGGCTGGACGGACGCGCGACCGAGCAGCGCCCCTCCTGGGGCTACCAGCAGCAGATGGGCGCGAGGATGGCCCGGGCCTCGGCGGCGCTCGACATCCAGACGGGTGGCGGTGAGGTGCTCGCGGGCGTGCCGACGCTGCCGCGCCTCATCGTGGCCACCGAGTCCTGGCCTCCCAATGTCGCGAAGGCCACGCGCCTGCTGCATCCCCGGGGCGTCGTGGTGGTGGCGGATTCGGACGAGCCTCCCCTGCCCTTCGCCGACGAGGCCTTCGACCTGGTCGTCAGCCGTCATCCCGTGACGACGTGGTGGCCGGAGATCTCGCGGGTCCTGCAGCCGGGCGGCACGTACTTCTCACAGCAGGTCGGCCCCGCGAGCGTCTTCGAGCTGGTGGAGTACTTCCTCGGCCCGCTGCCGGCGGAGGTCCACCGCAAGCGGCACCCCGACGACGCTCGTGTCGAGGCCGAGGCGGCGGGGCTCGAGATCATCGACCTGCGCCTGGAGCGCCTGCGCACCGAGTTCTTCGACATCGGCGCGGTCATCTACTTCCTGCGCAAGGTCATCTGGATGGTCCCGGGCTTCACCGTGGACCAGTACCGCCCTCGCCTGCGTGCCCTGCACGAACGCCTTCAGCGGGACGGCCCCTTCGTCGCGACCACGACGCGCTTCCTCGTCGAGGCGAGGAAGCCGTCATAGGTGTGGCGAAGCCGGCATGTCAGAGCGAGTAGCTCAGCATCCACGTGTAGATGTCATGCCCCGCTGAGCCGCTGTAGGTCCGCGACCACGAGTCATGCCCCACGCCTTGGTAGAGCGTGAGCTTCGCTGGCGGATTCGCGCGCGGGTTGCAGACGGTGTTGAGCTTGTTCACCGGATCGATGGATCCCCACTGCGACACCGTGTTGTCCGCCGTGCCATGGAACGCCCACACCGGCACGTCCCACATGTTGCAGACGTTGACGCCGTTGCCATTGCCCGCGATCGGAACGATGGCCGCGAGCTTGTGCGGATACGCCGCCGCGTAGCTCCACGTGACGATGGCGCCCGCCGAGAGCCCCGTCAGGTAGATGCGATTCGTGTCCACCCGGTAGTGGCTCTTGGCGAACTCGATGACGTGGTCGATGCGATCCGTCGGCCAGTAGGCATTGAAGCGCTGGGGCGAGATGAGGATGAACGGGAAATGTCTCCCGTTCCTCACCAATCTCGGGGGCGCCGTGGGCCCCATCAACCGCTCGAGGCCATTGGCGTCCGCGATCCCTCCGTTCCCCGCCTGCCCTTCCCCGCCCAGGAAGACCACCAGGGGATAGGTGGCCGTCGGGTTGTCGTCGTAGCCCAGCGGCAGGTACTCCCAATACCCGAACTCCATTCCGGGCACCGTATTGATGGGACGCGCGAGGATCTCCCCCTGCGCCGCCCACGCGCCCTGCACGGCCAACAGGACCAACCCCAACAAGATGCGCCGCGGTGTCGACATGGTGACTCCTCTCCAGCTCGGGTGGAGTCCGTGACGATAGCAAGTCAGTTGCAAGACCGACAGTCTAAGCTCGATTTACAGCTTGGGCGGAGAGATGCGTCGACACCGGGCGCGACGAATTCTCAGGGGCCGTTGGTGTCACGATCTCTCAACACGGCATACGAGGGGCGGATGCGGCCCGCGGTGTCGTAGGACAACGGGCTGCCGTCCCAGGGCTGGGGCGCGATGATGCCCCGGTCCTGCATGGCGCAGTTCGCGGCCGTCGAGCACTGATTGGTGTAGTTGTAATAGTAGATGCGGGTGATGCGTCCGCTCAGGTTCGGCAGGCGGAGGATGAACTTCGTCGTGTCGCGCTGGGAGGCATCGCTGAACACGCGCCCGTCCGCGTTCCGGTAGAAGGCCCCCACCTCCGTCAGCCACACGTGGCCCACGTCCCAGCTCGAGTCCAGCCCGCCGAGCCAGTTCATGAACGTGCGCGTCGTGCAACTCTGGTCGCCCGGCACGCAGTGCGCCCCGCTCGCCTGATAGCGATTGGCGTCGTGGTGCGGGTGGATACTCCACAGCTTGGGCCGGTGTCCCCGCAGGAAGACGCGGTAGCGATCCCAATAGGGGTCATTCGGCGTGGCGTCGAACTCCCCCGCCGCCACCGTGCACTCCGGACAGATGCTCACCACCAGCCGGTAGTAGAACGCCGCCCGCAGCGGGCCACAGTTCTCCAGGTCCTCGCTCGCACACGTCGGCTGGTCCAGCGGGACTCCGCTCTGGAGCACCGTGTTCGGGAAGTTCGGCTCGTTCCAGGCGCCCACCAGCCAGATGGCCGGATACGTGGCGTGGAACGCCTCGAACGCCGCGCGGTACTCCACGTCCGTGGGGGCCAGGAACTTCCCGTTCGAGGCCTTGCGCAGGTCGCTCGGCCCCAGCGTCACGTAGCGCTCCACGGACTTCGCCGCCGCGGCCTGCAGCCATGCCTCGAACTTGAGGCGCCGGGCGTCATTCGCGGGGCGCAGCGCCACGTCGTACGGAACCACGACCCGGGCCCGCTGCACGTTGAGCCCATCCCACGCCGGATGGGAGAAGGTTTCCGCATCCGAGTCTGAGATACCCAGCGCGAAGTCCACCAGTGGGGCTGACGCGGTGGCTTCGCCCTCCCGGAGCTCCGACATGTCACGCCCACAGCCCAGGACGACGCTCGCGATGACGAGCGCCACCCACTGACTCCTGCAACGCGATGAAAGGGTCATGCCCCGAAGACTAGCACACGGCAAAAACAGACTAATTGACTGAGGCAACCACTTTCACCCGACCTGCAATTTCGCGAGATGGCGGGACTCCCGCCTGTCCGCCGGTGCCGGGATGCCCCCCCCGGAGCCCGGCTCCCCCGTTCCGGTGACGCCAACAGGGTCGGTTCCCGGCATGATGGGTCCACGGTCGCCCCGGAGCCGGGAGTCGGTGAAGGTGCGGCCCAGGTCCGTCCCGGGAATCGCGCGCACCATGTTCCGACGTCTGGTGGTCGTCTTCGATGCAGGCTCCGAGTCCGAGCACTTCCTCCACGCGGTGCGCCGGCTGACGTCCGAGCCCGAGGCCGTCTATCTGTACGGCCTGGTCCCCGAGCGCAGCGAGCTGGAGGCGCCGCCTCCCCCCAGCCTCACCGTGCTGGACCGGCTCCGGCACACGCTCCAGGACTGGAGCCCCGCCATCCAGGTCACCGGCGCGCTGGAGACGCACCTGGACATCGGCGACCTGGTCCAGGTCTCGCGCCAACACGGCGCCGAGCTCGTCGTGCTGGGGCCCCTGCGGGACACCTCCCCCCGGGCCCGGGTGGGCGCGATGCTGAGGCTCGCCCTCCGTGAACACCTGCCCGTGCTCGCCCTCGGACGAGCGCCGGACACGGCGAGCACCGAACCCTTCCGCATGGCCCTGGCCATCGCGCCGGATGGCCGGGGACTCGGCGCCGTGGCCAGCTTCCTGTCCCACTGCACCCAACCCTCGGAGCTCATCGCGCTCACCACGGGGCTGGCGCCGGAGCAGACCGGAGAGCTCCAGGCCCTCTCCCGCGCCCTCGGCATCACCCAGACACTGCTCGTCGAATCGCTCACCGAGAACCCCGCCGACAGTCGCGCGGAGGCCTTCGACAGCGTGGCCCTGCGCTCCGGGGCGGGACTGCTCGTCGTCCCGGCCGACTCGCTCGCGGACCTGGAGGTCCTCTACGTCGGGATGACGGGCGCTCGCGCGCTCCAGGAGGCCAGGGTCCCCACCCTCCTCCTACCCCGGACCCAGACGGGGCTGACGCTCTTCGAGGACCACCACGCCGTCTCCGACTCACTCGTGGCCCCCGGCCTGGCCCCACGCTTCGCCGTCGAGCGCGTCGGCCTGCTGTCGAGTGTCACCCTCCTGGAGCCGGGCCGCCTGATGGTGTTCGCGAACGGCACCGCGCTCGGCGAGGTCCGTCATCAGGGAGGCACCGCCATCATCGAGGCCGCGTGGCTCGAACACCTGCGCGGGCTCCATCCCCTGGCCTTCTCCTTCTCGGACACCTCCGCCTCGCGCGAGCTGGTGCCCGGCTACGTGCTGGCGCCGGACAAGCCGCTGCTGTTGGTGGACAGCCTCGTCGAGGAGGACACGCTGCTCGCCGTCCGCGAGCTCGCCGCGGACCGGTACCACCTCGCCTTCGTGCGGGTGCGTGACAGCGACTCGCTCGACGAACAGCGCGCTCGGCTGCGTGAACACCTGCCCGACCACACGTGGCCCTTGCTGCTCGACGCCAGCGCGTGGCTCGACGATGCCCGGGCGGACGACGTGCCCCGACAGGTCGATGGCCAGCGGCTGCTGCGCGTCGCCACCCGGCTCGCCGCCGCGCACGTCCCCATCGCCGCGGTCATCACCCGTGACACCTACAAGCCCGTCCACCCCGCCATCCGCACGCTCAGCCCCGAGGAGTGCGAGGCCCTGCCCCGGAACACACCCCTGGAGCCGCTCCCCCTCCCGTCCGAGCAGGACGCCTGGGCCCGGGAGCTGACGCTCGCCGGATGCAGCCCGCGCACGGAGGGCCATCACATCGACTTCGAGCTCGACAACGCCCAGGCCCGCGAGTCGGTCCTGGCCGCCATCGACGCCGCGCGGACCACCGTCCATTGGCAGTGCTACATCGTCGAGGACGACCCCATCACCGCCCGCATCACCGAGGCGCTGAAGCGGGCCGCCCACCGAGGCGTCCGCGTGCGCTTCCTCGCCGACGCGCTCTACAGCGGCCACGACTCCTTCGGCGCGCTCAACCCCGCCCTCGTCGGTCTCTCTGGGACTCCCAACGTCGAGGTGCGCGCGATTGCTCCGCTCGTCGGCGGCCCCGACCTCTACGAGCTCAAGCAGCGCAACCACCGCAAGCTCACGCTCGTCGACTCCTCGCTCGCGTTCGTCTCGGGCCGGAATCTCGGCGCGCCGTACTACACGGGCTTCGACGAGGTGCCGCTGCGCCGGGATACGCATTACCGCGACATCCCCTGGCTCGACTGCGGCGCGAGACTGGAAGGCCCGCTGGTCACCGACCTGGAGCGCGCGTTCCTCACGGAGTGGACCCGCGCGGGTGGCGAGCCGTTCCCCCTGACGACCTCCACACCGGCGGGGACGATGGCGGCCCGCGTCGCCCTACACGAGGGGCTCAAGGACACGCACACCCTGGACACGCAGCTCGCGCTCATCCGCCATGCGCGCTCACGTCTGGTCCTGGTGAACACCTTCCCCCTGCTGCTCGAGATCCAGAACGCGCTCATCGCCGCCCTCCAGCGGGGTGTCCGCGTGGAGGTCCTCTTCGGCAGCGTGCGGCCTCATCACGGCGCCGAGCGGACCTACTTCCCCGGTGGCGCGATTCGCGAGGTGGCGGACCGCTACGTCCGCAGCCGCCTGGACGCGGTCATCGCCGCGGGCGGCATCGCCCACGAGCTGGCGCTGCCCTCGCGACCGGGGTGGGAGCCGGCGCTGGAGCGCCTCTTCCCCCACGTCCACGCGAAGGTCCTCGTGTGCGACACCCGAGCCGTCGCGGTGGGCAGCGCCAACCTGGACGTCACCGCCGCGTATTGGGAGAGCGAGGCCCTGCTCGTCGTCGAGGACACCCCGTTCACCGAGCGGATGCTCGCGGCCCTCGACGCCCTCTTCGCCACCTCGCGCCGCATCGACCGGGAGGACCCGCGGTGGCGGGACGAGGTCGAGCAGCGCGCCTGGGTCGGCCGCAACTGGCCCTCGCTCGTCGGCTGAGACCCAACGCCCGGTCAGCCGCCGCGAGCCCACCGCGTCGCTGCGCCGTCCGGCGCGAAGATGCGCCATGCTGGAGTCCCCCATGGCCCCGCCTCCCGACACCTTCTGCTTCGCCGCCGTGGGCGACGTGCACGGCCGGATGGACCGGATGGTGTCCTCCCTCCAGACCTGGGCGAAGAGCGCGCATCGTGAGCTGGCCTTCGTCCTCCAGGTCGGCGACTTCGAGCCCCACCGCGACGACGCGGACCTGGCGACGATGGCCGCCCCCGCCCGCTACAAGCACCTGGGCGACTTCGCGGACTACCACCAGAAGCGCCGGCGCTTCCCCTGGCCCGTGTACTTCATCGGCGGCAACCACGAGCCCCACGGCTACCTGGACACGGCCCCCGAGGGCTTCCTGCTCACCTCCAACTGCCGCTACCTGGGCCGCGTCGGCGTCGTGGAGACCCGCGGGCTGCGCATCGCCGGCCTCTCCGGCATCCACGACGCCCCGGGCTTCCAGAAGCCCCACCCCGCCCTGTCCCTGCTCGGCACCGTCTCCAACAAGGACTACGCGTGCTTCAACGAGCAGGACATCGAGCAGGCCCTGGGCCTGGAGCGGGCGGACATCCTCCTGGTCCACGACTGGCCCTCCGGCCTCGTCGCCGCCGAGGACCGCCAGGACTTCGAGCACCAGCGCCGCAGCCCGCATGCGGACGCCGTGGGCAACGAGTACGCCCGGCTGGTGGCCGAGGCGCTCCAGCCCCGGCTCGTCCTCTGCGGACACCTGCACAAACGTTATCGCGGCACCCTGAAGTGGCCCTCCGGCGCGCAGACCCCGGTCTGCTGTCTGGCGAGCGTGGAGCAGGGAGCGGAGGCCTTCGCCATCTTCCAGGTCTCCCGGGGGGCCCTCCAGGAGGTCACCCACCTGGGCACACTGCCTGTGCGCTGAGGCCGACACGCACGCCTGGGCGATAGATGTGGGACAGAACGGCGATTCTTCGAGGCACGAGGGCGGAGGCCGGTGGTACAAGCCCCCGCGTGACTTCCGCACCGCCGTCCTCGCCCCCCGACGCCACCTTCGAATCCCTGGGCCTCAAGCCCCAGCTCGTGGAGGCGCTCACCGCCCTCGGATACGAGGAGCCCACGCCCATCCAGAACGCCTCGCTGCCGCCGCTGCTCGCCGGCAAGGACCTGCTGGGCATCGCCGCCACCGGTACCGGCAAGACGGCGGCCTTCGCCCTCCCGCTGCTGCACCACCTGGTCCCGGGTGAGGCCGGCGCCCACGCCACCTCCGCGCTGGTGCTCGTGCCCACGCGCGAGCTGGCCATGCAGGTCTCCGAGGCCATCCACCGCTACGGCCAGAAGCTCGGCGCCACCGTGCTGCCCCTCTACGGCGGGCAGGTCATCGGCCAGCAGCTGCGCGTGCTCAAGCGGGGCGTGGACGTCGTCGTCGCCACGCCGGGCCGCGCGCTGGACCACCTGCGCCGGGGCACGCTCCAACTCGACAACGTGCGCACCGTGGTGCTCGACGAGGCCGACGAGATGCTCGACATGGGCTTCGCCGATGACCTCGAGGCCATCCTGTCCGGCACGCCCGAGGACCGCCAGACGGCCCTCTTCTCCGCCACCCTGCCGCCGCGCATCGCCAGCATCGCCGAGCGCCACCTGCGCCAGCCGGTGCGCGTGCGCATCGCCAAGGAGAAGGTGGAGCCGGGCGAGCTGCCGCGCATCCGCCAGACGGCGTACATCGTCCCGCGCGCGTTCAAGATCGCCGCGCTCGGGCGCCTGCTCGACGTGGAGTCCCCCACCGCCGCCATCATCTTCTGCCGCACGCGCACGGAGGTGGATGACCTCACCGTGTCGCTCAACGGCCGGGGCTGGCGCGCGCACGCGCTCCACGGCGGCATGACGCAGGAGCAGCGCGACAGGGTCATCAAGCAGCTCAAGTCCCACGGCACGGACCTGCTCGTGGCCACGGACGTGGCGGCGCGCGGCCTGGACATCCCGCGCCTGTCCCACGTGGTGAACTTCGACGTGCCCAACGCCCCCGAGGCGTACGTGCACCGCATCGGCCGCACGGGTCGCGCCGGCCGCGAGGGCGTGGCCATCACCCTGGTGGAGCCGCGCGAGGCCCGGCTCGTGCGCAACATCGAGAAGGTCACCGGCCAGCGCATCCAGCTGGCCACCGTCCCCACCGTGGCGGACCTGCGCGCCAAGCGGCAGGAGCTCTTGCGCGCCACCCTGCGCGAGACGCTGGTGGCGGGCGGACAGGACTCGTTCCGGGGGCTGGTCGAGGACCTGGCCAGCGAGTACGAGCCGCTCGACATCGCCGCCGCCGCGATGAAGCTGCTCCAGGACGCCCAGGACGAGGGCCGCGCGAACGAGGAGGAGGACATCCCAGCCGTCGCGCCGAAGGAGGACCGCAAGGAGCGCCCCGGTCGTCCCGGTGCTCCGGCGGGCCGCTCCGGTCCTGGCCGTCCCGAGCGTGGTGGACCGCGCCGGGGAGGCCCGGCCCCGACGTGGGACGTCACCCGCCTGTGGATCGGCGCGGGTCGTCAGGCCGGCATGCGCCCCGCGGACCTGGTGGGCGCCATCGCGGGCGAGGCGGGCCTGGACTCGTCGCAGATCGGCGCCATCCAGATTGGCGACGGCTTCTCGCTGGTGGAGGTGCCGGAGCCGGACGCCAACCGCGTCATCGCCGCGCTGAAGTCGGCGACGATTCGCGGCCGCAAGGTCGTCGTCCGCAAGGACCGGGGCTGAGCGGAGGAATCAGGGCTCCGCCCATTGGCGGAGCAGGTTGTGGTACACGCCCGTCAGCATGACCAGCGAGGGGCTCTTGGGCACCTCCTGGTTGAGCTGGGTGATGGACGCATCCAGGTCGAACAGCAGCGCGCGCTGGGACACGTCGCGCACCATCGACTGGACCCAGAAGAACGACGCCAGCCGCGCGCCCCGCGTCACCGGCGTGACGTGGTGCAGGCTGGTCGCCGGGTAGAGGATGAGGTCCCCCGCCGGCAGCTTCACGGCGTGGTGGCCGTAGGTGTCCTCCACCACCAGCTCGCCCCCGTCATAGCTGTCCGGCTCCGACAGGAAGAGCGTGGCGGACACGTCCGTGCGCACGCGCTGGCCCGAGCCCGGGATGCGCCGGATGGCGTTGTCCACGTGCGAACCGAACGACATGCTCGCGTCGTAGCGGTTGAACAGCGGCGGGAAGATTCGCTGGGGCAGCGCGGCGGAGAGGAACAGCGCGCTCTTCTCCAGCCCCGCCAGCACCCGCTCCCCCAGCTCGCGCGCGGCGGCGCTGCCCTCGGGGAGCTGGAGGTTCTTCTTCACCTGGCCGGACTGGTGGCCGGCCGTGATTCGGCCGTCCGCCCAGTCCGCCTGCTCCATCACCTGCCGGCAATGGGCCACCTCGGAGGCGGTCAGGACCTTCGGGATGTGCAGCATCATGACCGCGCTCCTGGGGAGACTAGAACCGGTACCGCGCCGTCAGCAGGGCCGACATGCCATCCGCGGGCACGGCGTGACCGCCGTAGTACTGGTCGTAGTACAGCACGTTGGTGAGGTTGTAGACGTTGAGCTGGAACTGCGCCTTGCCCAGGGCGTAGCTCGCGAACGCGTCGAAGCGCCAGAAGTTCGGCACGAAGCTGGTCGCCGTGTTGGCGTTGGCCGGATTGCTGACACTCGTCACGTCCTGGAAGACGGCGCCGCCGCCGAGCGTGAAGTCCTTGAGCGGCGAGTACGTGGTCCACAGCGAGATGCTGTGGCGCGGCGTGTTCGGGAGCCGCTGACCGATGAGGTACTCGTTGGTGTGCTCCAGGATGGCGGAGTCCATCAGGGTGTAGTTGGCGAGCACCTTCCAGCGCTCGACGATGGTGCCGGCGATGCCGACGTTGAAGCCCTGCACGCGCTGCTCACCCTGGAGCACCTGCGGCGGACCCTCGGGGTCCGTGTTGGGCACGCGCGCGTCCGTCTTGCGCACGCGGAACACGGCGGCCGTCAGGCCCAGGCGCTCCTCGAACAGCTCCGCCTTGGCGCCCGCCTCCAGGATGGCGTTCTTCTCCGGGTCCAGGCTCATCGTGTCCGCGGACACCGAGCCCAGCTCCGCGGAGGGGCTGGAGGACGTGCCGTACATGCCGTACACGCTGACCTTGTCCACCGGGTGCAGCACCACGCCCGCGCGCCAGTTGAGCGTGTGGTCGCTGTCACGCAGGCGCGTCTTCGCGCCCGAGGCGGCAAGCTGCGAGTAGTCCGTGTTGAACACGTCCCAGCGCAGCGAGCCCAGCACCTCCACGTACTCGCCGAGCTGGAGCTGGTCCGCGGCGTACAGGCCCAGGGTGCGCTGGATGCTCACGCTGGAGTTGGCGAACACCGGCGACACGGCGGACAGGTCCGGCTCCGCGTCGGGGTTGAACAGGTCCGCGGGGATGTTGGGGCCGGTGGGCAGGCCCGTGGCGTTGAGGTTGTCACGCGCCTGGCCGCGCTTCTCCCAGGACAGGTCGAGCCCCACGTTGGCGGTGTGCTTGATGAACCCCGTCTGGAGTTCACCGCCCACGGTGGCCTGGTTGGAGAGGTAGGAGTTGTCCGTCTCCGTCTGGAAGCGCTGACGGCCGATGGTCGTCGGGTCCGCGGCGGGCGTGAGGCCGCGCGGCGCGGTGGGGCTGGCGAAGCGGTCCACGCGGCCGAAGCGCAGCGTGTTGGTGAACTGGAGCGAGTCCCCCAGGCCCTGGATGACGCGGGCCGTGGCGACGTGCGCGTCCACGCGCTCCTTGTCGGCCTTCACGCCGTAGAAGTTCTCGCGCGGCACGTCCAGCGTCTCGGGCACGGGCCGGCCGTTGAAGTACGGCATGCCGTAGTCGGGGATGCCGTCCTCGCGCTGGAAGAGGTAGTCGAGCTCCAGCGTGGTGGACTCGGCCATCTTCAGGCGCAGCGACGGGGCGAGGCCCAGGCGGTTGTCGCGCACCACGTCACGGCCCGCGGTGGAGGCGAGCTGGCCCATGGCGTTGACGCGGACCTGCAGGTCGTCGGACAGCACCTGGTTGACGTCCGCCTCCAGGCGACCCGAGGGCGCGGTGCCGCCGCTGAGGGCGACCTCCTGGAAGTTGGTGCGCTTGGGCTTTTTCGTCGCCAGGTTGATGGCGCCGCCCGCGGAGCCTCGGCCGAAGAGGACGGCGGACGGACCGAAGTAGGCCTCCACGCCCTCCAGGTTGAACGTGTCGCGCGTGAACCAGCCCAGGTCGCGCGCGCCGTCGCGGGAGATGTCGTTCTGCGCGGAGAAGCCCCGCAGGATGAACGCATCACCCTGACGGCCACCCTCGCCGGCGCTCATGGTGATGCCGGAGACGTTGCGCAGCGCGTCCCGCACGGACGTGGCCTGCTGCTCCTCGAGCACCGCCTCGGAGACCACCGTCACCGACTGCGGCGTGTTGACCAGCGCGCGCTGGGCGCGAGGCAGCGAGCTCTCACGGACCTGGTAGCCCTCCGCCTCGGCCTGCACCTCGACGGTGGGCAGCGTGAAGTGGCCCTCGGTGCCCTGCGTCCCGGGCGTCTCGCCCTGCGCCGGCTGCGCGTCCTGGGGCTGCGCGACGACGGACTCCTCCGCGGCCACCGGCTCCTGGGCGGTGGGCGGCTCCTGGGCCACCGCGCCACCCGCGGCCAGCGCGGAGGCGAGCCCCACCGCCGGGCCCCACGGCTTCAGCGCCGCGCGGACACCTCCGACATGACCCACACTCGTTCGAATCCCCGGGCTGCGTGACTTGCTGAAAGACATGACTCTCCCCACTCCCCGACCCTCGCGGATCGTCTCTGATGTATTTTGAGAATGACTACGATTTTCAAAGTCGGAATTGATGACGCCCGAGGGCGTCGCGGGAGCCTCGCCCGCCCGGTTCGATGGGCCTAGACGGGGGTCTCCGTCGTGCCCGTGGCCACGGGCGCGGTGTTGCGCGGCTGGCGCTTCGGGAAGAAGCGACGCCACGACAGGGCGAAGCCGGTCCACACGAGGAAGACGCCACCGAGTGAGGCGATGGCGGCGATGAGCTGGCCGGGCCAGCCGAGCGCCTCGCCGGTGTGGAGGAAGCGCAGCCAGGTGCGGACCTTGCGGCCGCTGTTGAAGTCGGCGTAGCCCTCGCGCTTCGCCACCTCGCCTGAGAAGGGATTCATCGCGTACTGCGTGGCGGCGAAGTACGGCCAGCCGTTCTCCACCTTCACGTTGAAGTTGACGGTGTCCACCTTGCCGTCGGACTTGCCCTCACCGACAGGGCCGCGACGCTGGGGCTCGGCGCCGGGAGCGGACTCGTTGCCGGGGCGCTGCGCGACTTCAGCGCCGGCAGGAGACGCGTTGCCCCCGCGTGGCGCGACTTCCGCGCTGTTCTCTCGACGCCGAGGCTCGGCGCCCTCCCGCGGCGCGGCCTCGGCGGGAGCGCGCGCTTCACCGCGCTGCGACTCCGCACCCTCACCCTCGGCCCCCTTGCCGCCGCGGCGGCCACCCTCGCCTCTCGGTGCACCGGGCGCATTGCCGCCGGCCCCGCGCGGAGGCGACGGCAGCCGGTACGTGATGCTCTCCCACGTCGGCGCCTGCTCCTGCACCACGGCCAACAGCGAACCCAGATCCTTGCGCGCGGCGCTCTCGGACGGAGGCGCCACCTTCATGCCCGCCGAGCCCGGTCCCTGCTGCGCCGGAGGCGCATTCCCCGTCAGCGTGTACACGAAGTCGGACGCCCACTTGTACGAGATGACCATGCCCGACGCCGTGAGGACGATGAGCACGGGCAGCGTCCAGAAGCCGATGACGTTGTGCCAGTTGAAGTCGCGCGGCTTGCCCTTCAGCCCCCGCCGGAACCACAGCACCGGACGCACCGTCTTCAGCGTCCACTTGCGAGGCCACCACAGGTACAGGCCGGAGATCGCCAGGAACAGGAAGCCCGCGTTGCACGCGCCGGTGATGGCCTTGCCCACCGCGCGGTTGTCCCCGCCCAGCGCGATCCACCGGTGCCACTCCACCATCACCTGGAAGAACGAGCGCCAGCCCTTCGCCGAGCTCTCACGCACCTCGCCCGTGTACGGGTTCACGAACACCACGCCCGCGCGCCCCAGCGCCACCTGCGTCGCCGACGTCTCCGACGGGAACACCGTCACGCCCGACACCTGCGCGTCCGGCTTCGCCTCGCGCGCCTTGGCGATCATCTCCTCGAGCGACAGCCTGGCCGCATCCGGCCCGGGAGCGGCCACGGTGCGCGCCTCGGAGTCCGCCCAGTCGAGCACCTGGTGCTCGAAGGCGATGGCCACCCCCGTCACCGACATGATGGCGACGACGATTCCCGCCACGATTCCAACGACGAGATGAATCCAGAACAGCGTCTTGCGAAACGGGAGGGCCATGGGCTGCTTCACTTCAACGAGAACTGAACGGGGAGCTCGAGGATGACACGCACGGGACGACCCAGACGGCCGATGGCCGGCGTGAAGCGCCACCGGTTGACGGCGGAGATCGCCGCCGCGTCGAGCGCCGGAATCGAGCGGATGACGCGCGTGTGCTCCGTCTCCACCTCGCCATCCGTGCCGACGATGATTCGCACCAGCACCAGCCCCTGGATGCCGTCGCTCCGAGCACGCCGCGGATACTCGGGACGGGGCTGCTTCAACACCGCCGGAGCCCGCAGCACCTGCGCGAGCCCCACCGCGTCCCCCGCGCGGCCGGACGCTCCGACGATGCCGCCCTGCACGCCGCCCTCCACCCCACCCGCGACCCCACCCGCCACCACCGGCCCAGGGCTCGACTCCGGCTGAGCGCCCGGGTCCGACTCCGGCAACGACTCGTCCTGTGCGGTGGCCGGCGGCTCCTCGGGCTTCGGCGGCTCGATGACCTCCGGCTTCGGCTCCGCCAGGGGCTGGGGCACCACCGCCCGAGGCTCCACCACCGGCCGCGACACCCGGGCCCGCGCGGGACGCGAGGCGCGCTCCTTCGCCGCCTGCCGCGTCTGTCCACCCGAGGCCGGCGGCGGAGGCCTGAAGGCCAGCAGCACCAGCTCCGGCTCGGGCTCCACCACCCGCTCCACCGGGCGCGCCGCGAACGCCAGCCCCGCGGCCAGCCCACCCGCGTGGACCGCCACCGCCACCGCCAGCGCACGTCCCCATCGGGACCCGACACCCACGCCCTCCGACGACTCGCCCATCCGGAAGAGGCTTCCAGACGGAGTCGCGACACACGAGGCGGGGACCTCGGCGGAGACAGCGGGAGTGTCGATATTGAGAATCATTCTCATTATCTGAAGTCCCACAGAAGTACGCCTCCCCGGGAGCGTCGTCAACGCACCGCGCGCGAAGTCGCGAAATTTTCCATACAGGCTGATAACGCCCGTACCGCGAGCGGAAAGACAGCCCAGACACGCCTCAAAGCCGCGTGTAACTCCAACTCACCGCCCGGCCGTCCGAGTACGGCATCACGCCGTGAAACACGCGCGGGTCCTCGTCGAACACGAGGGGCAGGAAGTGCCTGTCACCGTCCCACATGGGCAGGCGGGGAAGCTCGGTGAGGGGAACCCAGGACAGCGTGCCCTCGGCGTTGCGCTCCAGCGGGGTGCCCTCGAAGGCGTCGATGCGGAAGACGAAGCCGAGCCAGTCCTCGCCCTGCTTGCCGAAGCCGGGCCAGGAGAGCGTGCCGCGCAGCACCATGCGGGTGCACTCGATGCCGGCCTCCTCGCGAATCTCGCGGCGCATGCAGGCGGCCACGTCCTCGTCGCGCTCCATCTTCCCGCCCAGGCCGTTGTACTTGCCCAGGTGGGCGTCCTCCGGCCTCGCGTTGCGGTGGATGAGCAGCACGCGGCGCTGATCCGGCGACATCACGTAGCCCAGGGTGCCGATGATGGGTGAATAGGGCATGGCGCGCTCCTCATGACGCCGTGCGAGAAGGGCTCGCCCGGGCGGGGCGCTTCATAGCGGATCCGCCGCCGGGCCACGGCCCGAGCCTGCATCCGAGGGAGGGCCCCTTGTTGGCACCCTGCCCCTCCTCCCCTCTGACGGCCCCCTGCTCCCGCCCGTCTTTACGAGAGTCGACGCGACGCGTTAGCGTAGGGCCACACAGCGATGACCTCCCGCGTCAGGCGGGAAAGGGGAAGTTGATGACCGCGATCCTCCCCGGCCGGTACGGCCTCTATGAGCCCGAGACCGAACACGACGCCTGCGGGGTGGGCTTCGTGGCCCACCTGCGAGGTGAGCGCTCTCGAGGCATCGTCGAGGACGCGCTGGAGCTGCTCAACCGGCTGAGTCACCGGGCGGCGGCGGGGAAGGATCCACGGACGGGCGACGGCGCCGGCATCCTGGTGCAGCTGCCGCACCGCTTCTTCGAGCACGAGGCGCCGGACCTGGGCTTCGAGCTGCCACCGCGTCGGCAGTACGGCGTGGCGCAGGTGTTCCTGCCCAAGGAGGTGGACGCGAGGGCCGCGTGTGAGGCGGCGCTGGAGGAGGTGGTGGCCGAGGAGGGCCAGCGCGTGCTGGGCTGGCGCGACGTGCCGGTGGCGCCCGAGCACCTGGGGCCGGTGGCGCTGGAGGCCGCGCCGGTCATCCGGCAGCTCTTCATCGCGCGGCGGCGCGTGGTGCCCAGCGCCTTCGAGCGCAAGCTCTACCGCATCCGCAAGCTGACGGAGAACCGCGTGCAGGCGCGCGGCGTGGACCCCAAGGGCCGCTTCCACATCGCCAGCCTCTCTTCGGAGACGCTCATCTACAAGGGCCTGCTGCTGCCCGCGGACCTGCCGCGCTTCTACCTGGACCTGCAGCACACCGAGTTCGTCAGCGCGCTGGGGCTGGTGCACTCGCGCTTCTCCACGAACACGTTCCCCACGTGGGAGCTGGCGCAGCCGTTCCGCTTCATCGCGCACAACGGTGAAATCAATACATTGCGTGGCAACCGCAACTGGATGACGGCGCGGCGCGGGCTGCTCCAGACGGCGCGGCTGGGCGGGAGCCTGGAGCCCTTGTGGCCCATCATCGTCCCGGGCAAGAGCGACTCGGCGCAGTTCGACAACATGGTGGAGCTGCTCTACCTGGGTGGGCGCACCCTGCCCCACGCGATGATGATGATGATTCCGGAGGCGTGGGAGGGCGACGCGCTGATGTCGGACGAGAAGCGCGCGTTCTACGAGTACTCCTCCGCGCTGCTGGAGCCGTGGGACGGGCCCGCGGCCATCGCCTTCACGGACGGGCAGCTCATCGGCGCGACGTTGGACCGCAATGGCCTGCGGCCCGCGCGCTACCTCGTCACGGAGGATGACCGCATCATCCTGGCCTCGGAGACGGGCGTCATCGACGTGCCGCCCGCGCAGGTGCGCCGCAAGGGCCGCCTGACGCCGGGCCGCATGCTGCTGGTGGACACCACCGAGGGCCGCATCCTCGAGGACGAGGAGGTGAAGCGGGACATCAGCTCGCGCTGGCCGTATCGCAAGTGGCTGGAGCGCAACGTCTTCACCTTCGACGACCTGCCCACCGTGGCCGCGCCGGAGCGGCTGCGCGGTGACGAGCTGACGCGGTTGCAGGGGGCGTTCGGCTACACGGTGGAGGACATCCGCACGGTGCTGACGCCGATGGCGGAGACGGGCAAGGAGCCCGTGGGCTCCATGGGCACGGACACGCCGCTCGCGGTGCTCAGCGACCAGGCCCCGAGCCTGTTCTCGTACTTCCACCAGCTCTTCGCGCAGGTGACCAACCCGCCCATCGACCCGCTGCGAGAGAAGCTGGTGATGACGCTGGCCACGGCGCTGGGCCCGGAGAGCAACACCTTCGAGGAGACGCCGGAGCAGTGCCACCGGCTGTCCCTGCCCGGCCCCATCCTCACCAACGGGCAGCTCGCGAGGCTCGCGAGCATCCGAGGCGAGGGCCTGTTCGAGACGCGGCGCCTGTCGCTGCTCTACCCGCTGGACGGCGGAGAGGGCGCCCTGGAGAACGCGGTGGAGAAGCTGTGCGCCGCGGCGGTGGACGCCGTGGACGCGGGCGCGAGCATCCTGCTCCTGAGCGACCGGGGCGTGGACGTCACGCACGCGGCGATTCCGGCGCTGCTGGCCATGTCGGCGGTGCACCAGCGCCTGGTGCGCGACGGTATCCGCATGTACACGGGCCTCTTGCTGGAGACAGCGGAGGCGCGTGAGGTGCATCACTTCGCCTGCCTCTTCAGCTACGGCGCGGCGGCGGTGAATCCGTACCTCGCGCTGGACACGGTGCGCGCGCTGGCGGACGCGGGCGAGCTGGGCGTGGACGCGGAGAAGGCGCAGGACCGCTACGTCCACGCGGTGGAGGAAGGGCTGATGAAGGTGATGTCCAAGATGGGCATCTCCACGCTCCAGTCCTACCGGGGCTCGCAGCTCTTCGAGGCGGTGGGGCTGCAGCGCGGCCTCATCGAGCGGCACTTCACCGGCACGCCCTCGCGAGTGGAGGGCGTGGGTCTGCCCGAGCTGGGGCGCGAGGTGGCGGAGCGACATGCCCGGGGCTTCGAGCAGCCCGAGGGCGAGCTGCCCCTGGGAGGCCAGTACCGGTGGCGACGCCAGGGCGAGCGGCACAAGTGGAACCCGGCCACCATCGCGAAGCTCCAGGCGGCGGTGCGCGGCAACGACGCGGCGCTGTTCACCGAGTACTCGCGACTGGCGGACGACGAGACGCGCGAGCACTGCAACCTGCGCGGGCTGTTGGAGGTCTCGACCGAGCGCTGTCAACCGGTGGCCCTGGATGAGGTCGAGTCGGCGCTGTCGCTCGCGCGTCGGTTCGTCACGGGCGCCATGTCGTTCGGGTCCATCAGCGCGGAGGCCCACGAGACGCTGGCCATCGCGATGAACCGGCTGGGTGGGCGCTCGAACAGTGGCGAGGGTGGCGAGGAGTCGCGTCGCTACACGGCGGACGAGGACGGCAACCTGCGCCGCAGCGCCATCAAGCAGGTGGCGAGCGCGCGCTTCGGCGTCACCACCGAGTACCTGGTGAACGCGGACGAGCTGCAGATCAAGGTCGCCCAGGGCGCGAAGCCCGGCGAGGGTGGGCAGTTGCCGGGACACAAGGTGGACGAGCGCATCGCGCGGGTGCGTTGGTCCACGCCGGGCGTGACGCTCATCTCCCCTCCCCCGCACCACGACATCTATTCCATCGAGGACCTGGCGCAGCTCATCTACGACCTCCAGTCCACGAACCCGTCGGCGCGGGTGAGTGTGAAGCTGGTGAGCGAGGTGGGCGTGGGCACCATCGCCGCAGGCGTGGCCAAGGCGGGCGCGGGCTGCGTCGTCGTCTCGGGCTACGAGGGCGGCACGGGCGCGTCCCCCATCTCGAGCATCCACCACGCGGGGCTGCCGTGGGAGCTGGGGCTGGCGGAGACGCAGCAGGTGCTGGTGCATAACGGGCTGCGCTCGCGCATCCGGGTGCAGGTGGATGGAGGTCTGCGCACCGCGCGCGACGTGCTGGTGGCCGCGCTCCTGGGGGCCGAGGAGTTCGGCATGGCCACCGCGAGCCTCGTGGCCGTGGGCTGCGTGATGTTGCGCAAGTGCCACCTCAACACGTGCTCGGCGGGCATCGCCACGCAGGACGGCGCGCTGCGCGAGCGCTTCCAGGGCAAGCCCGAGGACGTGGTGAACTTCTTCCTGCTCATCGCGGAGGACCTGCGTCGGAAGATGGCGGAGCTGGGGGCGCGGAGCCTGGAGGAGCTGGTGGGCCGGGTGGACCTGCTGCGCCAACGCGCGGCGGTGGAGCACTGGAAGGCGCGGCGGGTGGACCTGTCCGCGCTGCTGGCGGCTCCGGCCGCTCCAGAGAGCGAGCCCCGGCACTGCGTCGAGGCCCGGTCCAAGGATGTGTCGGACCACCTGGACCACGAGCTGCTGCGGGACGCGAAGGCCGTGCTGGAGGGCGGCCCGGCGATGCTGCTGACGCGGCCGGTGAGCAACACGCACCGCGCGGTGGGGACGATGCTCTCGGGCGAGATCGCGCGTCGGCATGGCGCGCGGGGACTCCCGGATGGGCGGCTGCACGTGCGGCTGAAGGGCTCGGCGGGACAGAGCTTCGGTGCGTTCCTGGTGTCGGGCGTCACGCTGGAGCTGGAGGGCGACGCGAACGACTACGTGGGCAAGGGGCTGTCGGGTGGGCGCATCATCGTCTACCCGCACGCGTCGAGCCGGTTCGTGGCCGAGGAGAACGTGCTGGTGGGCAACACGGCGCTCTACGGCGCGACGGCGGGCGAGGTGTACCTGCGTGGGCTCGCGGGTGAGCGCTTCGCGGTGCGCAACAGCGGCGCGCAGGCGGTGGTGGAGGGTGTGGGAGACCACGGCTGCGAGTACATGACGGGCGGCGTGGTGGTGGTGCTGGGGCCCACGGGCCGCAACTTCGCGGCGGGCATGAGCGGCGGCACCGCGTACGTGTTGGACCGCGAGATGGCCTTCCGGCAGCGGTGCAATCTGGAGATGGTGGAGCTGGAGTCGCTGGTGGACGAGTCGGAGATCTGGCTCGTGCACGGGATGATCGAGCGGCACCTGCGGCACACGCACAGCTCGCTGGCGCGGCGGGTGCTCGACAACTGGGAGCTGATGGTGCCCCGGTTCGTGAAGGTGATGCCGACGGACTACAAGCGCGTGCTGCAGGCGCGGCGCGCGGCGAAGAAGCCCCCGGAGACCTCGGTGGGTGCGCAGCTCCAACACGTCGTGGGCGGGAGGGGCTGAGCCATGGGCAAGCCGACCGGATTCACTGAGTGGGGCCGCGTCCACGCGCCGAAGCGTGAGAAGCAGGAGCGGCTCGGGGACTACCGCGAGTTCGCGCTGCCGCTCGCGGCCGAGGAGGCGAAGCGACAGGCCGGACGCTGCATGGACTGTGGTGTCCCCTTCTGTCACCAGGGTTGTCCCTTGGGGAACCTCATCCCGGACTTCAACGAGGCCGTGTACCGAGGCCGCTGGCGCGAGGCGTATGAGCTGCTGAGTCGCACCAACGGGTTCCCGGAGATGACAGGGCGGCTGTGTCCCGCGCCGTGCGAGGCGGCGTGTGTGCTCGCCATCGACCGGGACGCGGTGACGATCGAGCAGATGGAGAAGGAGATTGCCGAGCGGGCGTTCGCGGAGGGCTGGGTAAAGCCTCGGCCTCCGTCTCGGAGGACGGGACGCACGGTGGGCGTGGTGGGCTCGGGGCCGGCGGGCCTGGCGGCGGCGGCGCAGCTCAACGCGGCCGGGCACACCGTCACGGTGTACGAGCGGGATGCGCACGTCGGAGGGCTGCTGCGCTACGGCATCCCAGACTTCAAGCTGGAGAAGTCCGTGGTGGACCGGCGGATTGCCTTGATGGAGGCGGAGGGCGTGGTGTTCCGCACGGGCGTGGACGTGGGGGGCTCGGTGAGCTTCCGCGAGCTGCGCGGGCGGCATGACGCGCTGCTGCTGGCGATGGGGGCACGTCGGGCGCGTGAGCTGGAGGTGGAGGGGCGCGAGCTGTCGGGTGTGGTGCAGGCGATGGAGTACCTGGAGCACCAGAACCGGCTCGTGGGTGGACACGGCGAGGCACAGGCGCGGCTGGATGCGTCGGGCAGGAACGTGGTGATCCTGGGCGGTGGTGACACGGGCTCGGACTGCCTGGGCACGGCGCTGCGTCAGGGGGCGAAGAGCGTGCGGCAGGTGGAGCTGTTCCCGGCGCCGCCTGTGATTCGCTCGGCGGAGAACCCGTGGCCCCGGTGGCCGGTGGTGTTCCGGACCTCGTCGAGTCAGGAGGAAGGTGGCGAGCGCGCGTTCGCGATGATGACGAAGCGGCTGGAGGGGACGGAGGGGAAGCTGGAGAGGCTGCACGCGGTGAAGGTGGAGGTGCAGCGCTCCGTGGGTGGAGGGGCGAGGCTCGTGGAGGTGCCGGGCTCGGAGACGACGCTCGAGGTGGACCTGTTGATCCTCGCGATGGGGTTCACGGGGCCGGAGACCACGGGGCTCGAGGAGCTGGGCGTGGCGATTTCGCCCAGGGGAACGGTGCAGGTGGACTCACGCTTCGCCACATCGGCGGAGGGCGTCTACGGCGCGGGCGACGCGAGCCGAGGGGCCAGCCTCATCGTCTGGGCGTTGTCAGACGGACGTGAGGCCGCGAAGTCCATCGACGCATATCTGTCCGGCGGCGTCTCCGTGTTGCCGACGCGCGGCGCGGACAGTCCCTTCTGAGCATGATGGGGCCCCATGGCACGAACGGACTTCTTGAACGTCGATCTCGATGTCGAGACGCAGAACCTCGATGAGCTGATTCCAATCCTCGAGCAGAAGCTCGTGCTCGTGTCCCAGGGTGGGCCACGGGCGACGTTCGAGCTGAACGAGCAGCCCGCGAACCCCGATGAAGCCATCCAGGGGCTGTGCGCGGCCATCGAGTCTCTTGAGGGTCGGGCACGAGACCTCTGGGATGCGTGCACGGCCCGCAGCTTCGACATCGGCATCGAGAGTGGGACCGAGCCGCATTCGACAATCTGGCCCCTGCAGGTCGACACCCTGACGCGGGTGGCCCGTTTGCAGGGCACCCTCGCCATCACCGTCTATTCCGTGCAACAGCGCCCGGACGCCAAAGAGCCCTAAGGCGAGGAGGCCCTCACGGCTCGAAGGTCTGGAGTTCCAGGCCCCCCGCGACCAACTCGGCCACCGTGACACGCTGGTCCAGCCGTTCGACCGGACAACCCCACAGCGCGACGATGGCGCGGTCCAGCTTGCGAGCCAGCGCGTTCCCGGCTTTCGCATGGGCGGCCAACTCTTCGGCGACGTCGGCAGCGAAGGGCGCCAGGTCCGCAGGCATCTGCGATCTCCGGATGGCCAACTGATACGGGTCCCCCGCCAATACCCCTGACGCAATCTCCGGCAATCCCAGCACCAGGCTGCGCATCCACCACGATCGCCCCAGTGCATCCGCCCAGTCAGGCGACTCAACGACGCCGAGTGCCTGAAGCAACTCGGGGCCTGACGTCAGGGACTGACTCGCGTGTCGCTGTCGCAATGCCTGCAGGCCGAACCGCTCGAACAGCACTCCGGCCAATGCCCGGTACCACCCCACGAGTTCGTCATACCGACGTTCATACATCCAGGCCAACGCCGAGCAGATCGTGACGAGGTCCGCCGGCTCCAGCACCTCCGACTCGAAGAGGAGCCGGTAGTCGCGAGGGACGAAGGGCGTCAGGTACGCAGCCAGTGCGTCAGGGACAGAAGACATGTCGGGCAGCTCCAGGGCCTCGACTACGGACACCGTGTCAGCGACGACCACGGTGTCCGGCCCTGCCCCTTCGAAGGACGGCAGGTGTCACCTACTCCAGCACCCGCTCGAACTTCACATCGTCAATCCAGACCACCCAGTCCGGTGACGGACCGTTGCGCTCACGATCGATCCACACGATGACCGAGGCATCGCCACTCTTGTCGACGATGAAGGTCCGGGTCATCAACTGCCAGGTCGTGTCGACTCCCTCACCCAAGAGGGTATGGTAGGCCTCCCCCCAGGCCATCTCCGGCACATCCAATCTCAGCGAGATGGAGTTGCCGCGCGAGTAATCCGGGTCCGAGGGGTCCGGCCGTTCAAACGACTCTCGCTGATAATAGAACGAGAGGCGGTAGCGAGCCCCCTGCACGAGGAGCTTCCCCGGGATGTGCTGCCGGAGCCCCTGGAACAGATACGAGAAGCCACCCGTGCCACGCACCGCGCGCGTCCCTGAATGGGCCCGCTCATCACTCACGACCCACTGCTGGTCCGCGCCCAGCGTGAACCCCGTGGGCGCCGAGCCGACAGCGAACTCCTCGAAGTCGCCACCCTGCACCAGGTTCACATTGGGCATCGACAGACGCTTGATGTTGCTGCCCGCCAGTCGCCCGAAGTCATTCATCACGAAGAGCCGGTAGAAGTAGACGTCGCCAGGGCGCACGTCCTCGTCCACGAACTCCGCATCTCCCGGCACCATGCCCACGTACACCAGCGTGCCCGTGGTCTCATCGAGCGCGGCGCTCTTCGCCCGGTACAGCTTGTACTCACGGAAGTCCGCGCCTGGGTACGGGTTCCACGACAGCCGGACGGTGCCGGCATCGACGACCACGGGCTCCTGGAGGCGCGTGGGCCGCGGCAACCGCAGCTCCGCAGTGACGTCCACCTCCGCCATGAAGCGCTGCTCGTTGAGCGCTCCGTCCTCAGCCTGATAACGCGCGGTGATCTCGTGTCGACCCGAGGGAGCGCTCAGCTTGAAGCGCCCATCCGCGTCCGTCTCCGTGCTCGCGCTCGGCGCTTCGGTCAGATACACGAGCGCGCCCTGCACGGGCTGCCCTTCCTGCGTCACCCGGCCCACGAGCCCATCACTCGTTCCATCGCCGCAGGCCAGTACCACCACGGCACACGCCACCATCCCGACAAGCTTCAATCGCATTGTGTCCTCGACTCCGGCCCCGGCTGGATTGTCTAGCACCAGTCCCCGCACCCAGACCACCGGGAGCGCATGGGACTGACAGTCTTTGCCCGCCAGCACTCCCACCCCCGCACCCTCGTCAAAGAGACACTTCCCCTCCCCATGGGGTGGCTTCTCGCGCGCCTCGAACAAGCCACCTTTGTGCGCCCCATCGCATCGGCGCTCACCATGGACCCGCGGCTCCTCCGCTCCTCGCTGTACCTGATGTTGCTGCTCACGGGCCTGTGCTGCGGGGACCAGGACGCGCAATCCCAATCAACCAGCGGCCTCGGCGGGGCGCCTGACGTCCAGGACGCGCCCTACCCCGTCGATGACCTCGCCGGAGGTCGCCTCAGCTCCCACCCGCACGCGCTGACCGACGTCGACGGCCTGCTCTTCTTCGTCGCCACGGACCGCTCCCGTGGCACCGAGCTCTTCAAGAGCGACGGCACCGACCAGGGCACCCTGCTCGTCGAGGACCTCCGCCCGGGCCGCCTCGGCTCACATCCTCGCGAGCTCACCGCCCTGGGCAACACCCTCTTCTTCGTCGCCGATGACGGCACCCACGGCGAGGAGCTGTGGCGCAGCGAAGGCAAGGCCTCCACCACGCGCCTCGTCACGGACCTCACGCCCGGCGCCGGGAGCTCCAGCCCCCAGGCCCTCACCGTGCTCGAGGACTCGCTCTACTTCCTCGCCACGCAGACCACGTCGCACACCGAACTCTGGCGAACCGATGGGACCCCCTCCGGCACGCAGCTCATCAAGGACCTCGACAAGAACTCCGAGGACGCCATCCCCACGCACCTCACCCCGTCGAACGGCCACCTCTTCTTCTTCATGGGCCACACCCTGTGGCGCAGCGACGGCTCGCCCCGAGGCACCCACGCCGTCCGAAGCCTCGACGCCCCGCCCGGCATCACCCTCCGCCCCAGCGCGCTCACCGACGTGGCCGGACAGCTCTTCTTCTTCGTGCGCCACGAACGCGAGGACGACCTCCCCTCGCAGCCCCCGCTCCTCTCGCTCTGGACCAGCGACGGGACCTCGAACGGCACGAAGCACCTCGCGGACCTCTCGCTCCCCATCATCGCGGGCCCACTGCGCGCCGTCGCCGGGGGCTCGCTCCTCTACTTCGTCACCCATACCCCCACGCGCGGCGACGAGCTGTGGCGCAGCGACGGCACCCCTCAGGGCACGTTCCTCGTGCGCGACATCGCCCCAGGCCCCGACAGCGCCAACCCTCGCGAGCTCACCGCCCTGGACGGACGCCTCTACTTCTCCGCGTGGTCTCCCGAGCATGGCGACGAGCTGTGGCGCAGCGACGGCACCACCGAAGGCACCGTCCTCATCAAGGACATCACCCCAGGGCCCGAAGGCTCGGCGCTCGCGTTCCTCCGCGCGCCCCACGGCCGGCTGTACTTCTCCGCCCGGGAGCCCGGGAAGGGCCACGAGCCGTGGACCAGCAACGGCTCCGGACGCGGCACCTCGCGACTGGAGGACCTCGCGCCCGGCGCCTACTCCTCCTCCGCCCGCGACTTCACCATCAGCGGCCGACGCGTCTTCTTCACCGCGAACACCCGGGCCACCGGCGCGGAGCTGTGGGCGAGAGACCTGGGCTACGACTTCCGCGTCCTCTCCCGACGTCTCTCGCGCACCAGCGACGACGAGGACTCGCGCCTGAGCACCTCCGCTCCCGCGCGCCTCATCCAGGACATCCTCCCCGGCGCCGGCGGCCCTGAGCCTCACGCCTGGGTGACCCGCGCGGGCAACCTCTACTTCGACGCCAACGACGGCAGCGTGGGCCAGGAACCCTGGCGCACCGACGGCACCGCCGAGGGCACCACCCTCATCAAGGACCTCCGCCCCGGCCCGCTCTCCTCCGAGCCCTCCGACTTCGTCGTCCTCGGCCCCTGGGTCCTCTTCTTCGCCGATGACGGCGTGCACGGCCGCGAGCTGTGGCGCACCGACGGCACCGCCGAGGGCACCACGCTCATCAAGGACATCCGCCCCGGCCTCGGAAGCAGTCAGGGCGCGGGCACCCCCGTGGTGATGAACGGCGTCGCGTACTTCAACGCCCGCGACGCGCTCCATGGCGAGGAACTCTGGCGCACCGACGGAACCCCGCAGGGCACCGTGCTCGTGAAGGACCTGGCCCCGGGTGTCGACAACAGCTCACCCCGTCATCTCACGCCGCTGAGCTCGCGCCTCTTCTTCACCGCTGATGTCCCCGACGTGGGCTGGGAGCTGTGCGTCAGCGACGGCACCGAGCCAGGCACCCGGCTCGTCAAGGACATCCGCCTGGGGCCCGCGGGCTCCTTTCCGTCATCGCTCACCGTGCGCGGCCAGCGCATCGTCTTCGCCGCGAACGACGGGCGCCAGGGAGAGGAGCCCTGGGTCAGCGACGGCACCGCACCCGGCACCTATATCCTCCGGGACCTCTGGCCCGGCCCCGAGGGCTCGGCCCCCGCCTCCTTCACCGCGACGGGAGACCGCGTCTACTTCGCCGCCACCGAGCCCACCGTCGGCCGAGAGCCCTGGTCCACTGACTCCACCCGTCCCGGCACCGCGCTCGTGTTCGACGTGCGCCCCGGTCCCTCCGGCTCCTACCCCCAGGACTTCGCGCCGCTGGGACCCAGCGTCCTCTTCAGCGCGGAGGACGGGGTCCACGGACGCGAGCCCTGGCGCGCCGACAGGGGCGCTCCCCGCGCCGTCCTCGTGAAAGACCTGAATGCGGGCCCCCAGGGCTCCGAGCCTCGCTGGATGACCTCCGTCGGCGCGCTCGTCCTCTTCCACGCCGATGACGGTCGCAGCGGCGCCGAGCTCTGGGAGTCCAACGGCACCCCGGCGGGCACTCTCCCGCGCCAAGAGCTGGCCCCCGGGCCGTCGGGCTCGCTCCCCTACGTGTTCACGCCCACGAACACGCAGACCTTCTTCCTCGCGGACGACGGCGCCCAGGGCATCGAGTGGTGGGTCCTGCGGCTCCCCGCCTCGCGCGAGCGGGAGTGAATCCCCACCCCGCAAGACCTCTCCGGGCTCGCCGGGAATAGATATTTCTCCCAACCGTTGCCGCAGTGTTCACCCTATTCTCATTCCTTTTTCCCCGGAGTCATCGCCATGACCAGCGAGCAGTCCCTCATCGTGACGGATACCGACCTGGATCGTCTGCGCCAGGTCATCGACCACCATGGAGGGGGCCGCACGGCCGAGCTCGTGGAGATGCTCGAGTCGGAGCTGGGTCGGGCCCACGTCGTCAGCTCGGAGACGGTGCCCCCCAGCGTGGTGACGATGAACAGCACCGTGCTCTTCGAGGACGAGCAGACCGGCGAGCAGCGCCAGGTGACGCTCGTCTACCCGAAGGACGCGCGCAGTGACGAGGGCCGCATCTCCGTGCTGGCCCCCATCGGCAGCGCGCTCATCGGCCTGTCCGTGGGCCAGTCCATCGTCTGGCCGCTGCCGAACGGTCGCACCAAGCGGTTGCGCATCGTCGCCGTGCCGTACCAGCCCGAGGCCGCGGGCCACTACCACCTCTGAGGGCCCTTGAGGCGCCCGTCCCGTCCGTCGAGAGGGACGGGCGTCGACGATTCCCTCAGCGCGGCCCCACCCGCTTCGCCAGCTCCTGCGCCAGCGAGCGCAGCTCCTCGACACCCGGCGCCGCGGGGCTCGTGTCGAACACCACCTCGTAACCCAACCCCGCCTGATTGATGGACTCCGAGCGCGGGATGCGCGCCCGCAGCACCGGCACCGTCGAGTCCTTCAGCGCCTCCTCCATCGCCCCGTTCGTCGCCGGAGTGCGCCGGTCCCACAGGTTCACCACCGCCACCAGCTCGCCGCCCTGCCCGTCGCGCACGTCGCGCCACGCCGCTTCAATCTCGCCCAGCCCCTGCAGCGCGAACGCACCCGTGGGCACCGGCGCCACCACCAGGTCCGCGAACGCCAGCACCGCCTCCGTGTACGCGCCGATGCTCGGCGGCGTGTCGACCAGGATGATGTCCGGCGTCCAGCTCAGCGTCTTGAGCGCGCGAGGAATCGCCTGCAGCCGGTGACCCCACTGGAACAGCTCGCGCTCCATCGCCGCCATGCGCGGCGCGGCCGGCGCGATGAAGAGCGTGGGCCGCTTCGGTGACGCCACCACCACGTCGTCCAGCCGGTACTTCGGCCGAGGCCCCAGCGCCTCCGCGAGGCACGGCCCCTCCCGACTCTCCAACCCCAGCACCAGCGACGCGTGCGCCTGCGGGTCCAGGTCCAGCACGAGCACCCGTCGGCCCGCATCCGCCAGCGCCGAGGCCACGTGCGCGCAGAGCGTGGTCTTCCCCACGCCGCCCTTGATGGTGCAGAACGCAATCAACGCCATGGGCCCGTCCTATACCGGATCTCCCACGCCGCCACCGGCCTCCCGGCGCGCCCTCCCGACGCCTCGACACCTCTCGGAACACCCATGAATTCCGGATGCTCCGGAATGGTACGGCCGCACCATCCAGGGGCGCTCCAGAATGGTGCAACGCCCCGGAATGTCAGACCTCCGGCCAATAATTCCAGCCACTTGGCCATGGCATCCCACGTGCTGAAGCACGGGGCATCAGGGCGTCCTCCCGAGGAGGCCCGCCAGCTTGAGGAGGCACATCATGGATATCCGGTTCTACGGCGTTCGCGGCAGCATCGCGGTTTCTGGCTCACGCATCGGCGGCAACACGGCCTGCGTGGAGGTGACGAGCCAGGGCCACCGGCTGATCCTCGACGCGGGCACGGGCCTGCGCGCGCTGGGTGAGTCGATGATGCGCGAGCCGATTCCTCACGACGTGACGATGTTCTTCTCGCACCTGCATTGGGACCACGTGCAGGGCTTCCCCTTCTTCACGCCGGCGTACCTGCCCACGTCGCGGCTGACGATGTACGGCCCCGGCGCCAACGGCGCGCAGGCGCTCCAGTCGGAGTTGGCGGCGCAGATGCAGCCGCCGCACTTCCCGGTGCCGCTGAGCACCATGCGCTCGAAGATGGACTTCCTGTCCGCGCTGCACGCGAGGACGGTGGAGGTGGGCCCGTTCAAGGTGACGCCCATCGACGTGCCGCACCCGCAGGGGTGTCTGGCGTACCGCGTGGAGGCGGACGGGCACTCGTTCATCTACGCCACGGACGTGGAGCTGCGCATGGAGGACCTGTCGCCGGAGGTGGCGCGCCTGTTCGAGGGCGCGGACGTGCTGTGTCTGGACGCGCAGTACACGCCCGACGAGTACGACGGGAAGAAGGGCATCCCGAAGAAGGGCTGGGGGCACTCGACGATGATGGACGCGGCGGGCGTGGCGAAGACGGTGGGCGCGCGGCGGCTGTGCCTGTTCCACCATGACCCGGCGCACTCGGACGAGGTGCTGGAGGACATGGCCGAGCAGGCGCGGACGCTGTTCCCGGTGTGCGAGCCGGCGCGCGAGGGCCAACGACTGGTGCTGGGCCGCGCGGCCTGAGAGGTGGGCCGGACGATGCCACACGGATGCTATGGTGACGCTTCGGCCTTCATCCTCCCGCCCCTGCCCACCATGCCCCCCGCTCCGGATGTCACCCAGGTCCTCCTCCCCTTCGGGGCGCTGGTGGGCCGTGAGGTGGACCTCGACGCCTTCCTTCAGACGTTGATGGACCGCATCGCCGCGACCATGCAGGCGGACCGGGGCACGCTGTGGTTGTTGGACCCGGCCCGACGCGAGCTGTTCAGCCGCGCGGCGCACCTGCCGGAGGTGTCCCAGATTCGCGTGAAGCTGGGCCAGGGCGTCGCCGGCACCGTGGCCCAGCAGGGCCAGCCCATCAACGTGCCGGACCCGCGCGGCGAGCAGCGCTTCTTCGCGGACATCGACCGGATGACGGGCTACCGCACCACCAGCCTGCTCGCGGTGCCGCTGCGCGACGTGGACGGCGCGCTGTACGGCGTGCTCCAGGTGCTCAACCGCCGGGGCGCGGACCGCTTCACGCCGGAGGACACCGAGCGGCTGAACGCCATCGCGTCGCAGGTGAGCTCCGCCCTGCAGAGCACCAGCCTCTACCAGGAGCTCCAGCGCGCCAAGGACCAGCCCCAGGCGCCGGTGGGCTACTTCTTCAACCGCATCATCGGCGAGTCCCCGCAGCTACAGAGCATCTACCGGCTGGTGCGCAAGGCCGCGCCCACCGACGCCACGGTGCTGCTGCGCGGAGAGAGCGGCAGCGGCAAGGAGCTCTTCGCGCGCGCCGTGCACGTCAACGGCCCGCGCCGCGACAAGCCGTTCATCAAGGTCGACTGCGCCGCCCTGCCCGCCACGCTCATCGAGAACGAGCTGTTCGGCCACGAGAAGGGCGCCTTCACCGGCGCGGACCACCGGATGCCCGGCAAGTTCGAGGCGGCGGACAACGGCACCGTGTTCATCGACGAGATTGGCGAGCTGCCCCTGCCCGTGCAGGGCAAGCTCCTGCGCGTGCTCCAGGACCGCGAGTTCGAGCGCGTGGGGGGCACGCAGGCCATCAAGGTGGACGTGCGCATCGTCGCGGCCACGCATCGAGACCTGGCGCGCATGGTGGCCGAGGGCCGCTTCCGCGAGGACCTCTACTACCGCATCAAGGTCGTGGAGGTGGTGCTGCCCCCGCTGCGCGAGCGCGGCGCCGAGGACATCGAGCGGCTGGCCCGCCACTTCGTCGCCACCGCCGCGCGACGACATCGACTGGTGACACCGCGGCTCAGCCCCGCGGCGCTGGAGCGGCTCAAGCGCTACCGTTGGCCGGGCAACGTGCGCGAGCTGGAGAACTGCATCGAGAGCGCCGTGGTGCTCTGCGAGGGGGAGATCCTCGAGGAGCACCTGCCCCTGCCGGACATGGACCGCGTCCCCGGGAGCACGCCCGCGGAGCCCGTGCGCACCCTGGCGCCCGCCGCGTCCGAGCCGGGCCTGAAGTCCCTGGCCGAGGTGGAGCGCCTGCACATCCTGCGCGTCCTGGACGCCGTGAAGGGCAACCGCACCGCCGCCTCGAAGGTGCTGGAGATCGGCCGCAACACGCTCGCCCGCAAGCTCAAGGAGTACGGCCTCGCCGACGAGGCGTGAGCGCCGCTCCCCGCCAGGCAGGCGGCCTTCCGGGTCAGTCCAGAATTACCCCTTGGAACCGACAGCACGTGCCTCCCGGTAGAACCTGGAGCATGCTGGAGCGGCCATCCATTCCGTCCGAGGGGAAGCCCATGAAGGTCATCGAGTCGCTGCTCGCCCAACTTCCGCAGGCGCTGGCCGAGAAGCTTCCGGACGTGAAGCTGCAGGACCAGGACATCCGGGTGACGCTCGCGCAGGAGGGCCTCACGCGGGACAACATCCTGCCGCCCAAGCTGAGCCTCGCGGACTTCACGCTGTCGTTCGACGGGGCCGTGGAGGCCACGGTCCGCAACTTCAACTCGCCCGGTGACGTGGACGAGAACGGCGTGGTGGGCGAGCCCGCCGCCGCCAACGCGCCGGCCTCCGACGGCTCCCGCCCGCAGCTGCTGCTGGGAGGAAACACCGGCTGGATGCGCTACCAGGCCACCGCGCGCATCAAGTCCGCGGGGTCCACCGGCTCGCTGCCGTTCGTGTCCGGCCAGGGCAAGAGCGAGGTGTTCGCCACGCTGAGCGACTACCGGGCGCACCCGCTGACCCGGAACATGCGTGAGGCGGCGAAGGAGGACCTGTCGCATCCGCGCCTGCTGGTGCTGTCCACGGACCTGACCAAGCTGGGGCCGGGCGACGCGGTGGCGTGGCAGGTGCGCGGGACACTGGAGGCGGGGCTCGAGCTGAACTGGGCGGACCTGTTCACCACGAACCTGGCGAACCTGGCCTTCGTGCGCACGAGCGAGCTCATCGAGCTGAAGACGGCGCTCGACGCCAAGGTGGGCGCGCGCGTGTCGCTCACGGACGACTACCAGCTCGTCTTCTCCCGCCCCGCCGCGAGCCGCATCCAGCTGGCCGTGCGCAAGGCGAAGTCGCGCGAGGCCACGCTGGGCGCGGGGCTCAACCTCCAGGTGGAGCTGGCCGACGCGGAGGCGGTGCGCAAGCGGCTCGGCGAGGTGCTCACGGCCATCACCGGACAGGCCGAGGCGAAGGTGGAGGAGCTGGTCGACAAGGCCCTCGACAAGGTGCTCAGCGCCGAGGAGCAGGCCCAGCTGCGCACAATCCTGGAGCGACTGGGGCTGGACCCGCAGCTGGTCCTCCTCGACCACCTGAAGCAGGAGTGGGAGCAGCTCAAGCAGAAGGTCTCGAGCGCGCTCGACACGTTGGTGAAGGCGCGCGTGGCGGCGTCCTTCCAGTACGAGTACCTGCGCGTGTCCGAATCCTCCACGCTGCTGGAGGTGGAGCTGGACGAGGCCACCGCGCTGCGCTTCCACGGCTCGCTGTTGCGCGGCAGCCTGGTGGACCTGCTCGCGTGGCTGCGTGAGCCGGCGAACGCGGGGAGCTACACGCTGCGCAACTACCTGAACACCTCCTCCGCCACGCTCCAGTCGACGGTGGGCTTCACGCTCGGGTTGGGCAGCTTCGAGGTGCTCAAGGCGCGCTCCACGCGGAAGCAGACCTGGGTGAACCAGGAGAACTTCCAGGGCGCGCGGCGGCAGGCGTTCCTGGGGCAGCGTGCGTACGAGGACTCGTTCCTGGGCCACCGGGGCCGGTGGGTGGTGGACTTCCGCGCGGACATGGAGACGTTCACCCTGGCGCCGACGGCGCCGGACTTCCGCCTGGGCCTGCACATGCTGCTGTGGGGTCAGAAGAAGAAGCTGTCGAAGCAGGAGCTGCGCGAGGCGGTGGACGACGCCGTCGTGTGGGGCGTGCTGGACGCGAACGACGCGGCCACGGTGCTGACGAAGCTCGACGCGCACGTGGGCAAGTCGGACGTGGAGACGCAGCTGGAGCTCAAGGTGTCGGACGACATGCTGCGCGAGCTCCTGCCGCGACTGCAGGGCTTCGACGTCAAGCTGTTCTCCCGCGCGCTCGCCCGGGCCATGCCGTGGAGCGAGCAGACGGCGCGCGTGTCCCCGGAGTTCCGCAAGCTGGTCTATGCGCCCATCTGGGAGTCGTACCTCAACGAGGTGCTCGACAAGGGCAGCTTCCTGTCCGGTGACCTGTCCCCCACCCGCGCCGCGCAGATCGCCCAGTGGTTCATCGAGCGCGACGCGACGGTGAAGCCGCTCGCCTCGGACCTGCTGCTGCGTGAGAAGACGTGGAACGGCACGGGCGGCAAGTTCACCTTCGCGGAGGTGACGCAGGCGAACAGCGGGACGTTGGGCAAGTGCCGCCGCTTCGTGGAGGGGCTCGTGCGCCTGCGTCGGTCCATCGACGAGCGGCGGAGCGGTGAGGAGCTGCGCGCGGTGCACGGCGACCTGGAGGGGATGTGGAACACCGGGTTCCACCTGCGCGCAGCGGGGGCGCTGCTCGCCGAGGTCGCGAAGGCCACCCCGCGCGGGCTCGGCGGCATCGAGCGCACGTTCACGGTGCGGATCGCGAGCAGCCAGGAGCAGCTCGTGTTCTCCACCGCTTGGGGCCCGTCGTCGACGACGTAGTCAAGGCGCTACAGCGTGCGCTGCCGCATCCGCGCGGCAGCCACGGTTCGTGAGCTCGTTCGTCGACGTCGTCAGGGGCGGAGCTCACAGCGTGCGCGACAGCATCAGCGCGGCGGCCACGGACATCACCCCGGCCGCCGTGAAGTGCGTCCAGGCGCGGCGCGCCAGCGTGCCTCGTGTGTCCTGCGCCTCCGGCCCCAGTACGACCAGGGCAGGTCCGCCGCCGCGACCGCACAGCTCGTAGGAACCTTCGTTCGGGCCGCGCCGGAGCTCCCCCACCACGAAGCAGGTCTCGCCCGCGGTCCCCACGCGCTCCCAGGACAGGGCCCAGGGCTCGTCCGTCAGCTGGCGTGCCTCGGGTACCGCTGCGCCCTCGGGAGTCACCGGTCGCCCCTCGACCCACGCGGAGGGCGTCGGCATGCAGACCGTCCGGCAGCGACGGGGCCGCACCGGCGCCATCAGCGACGCGGGTGAGAAACGCACTCGCGCCCGGATGCGCGCGCCGCGCAACGTCAGCGTCGGTGAGTAGGCGCGCTCGCGTGACAGCAGCGTCCCCTTGCGTCCATCCGAGGCGACCTCACGCAGCTCCGCCTCGTAGAACGCGCAGCCCACTCCACCCGGCGACGTCAGTTCCTCCTGAGCATCGAGCGTGCCCTGGAAGACACCCCAGCTCGTGGAGGCTCCCGCGCGCAGCTCCGCCACGGCGTCATCCAGGGTCTTCGGCGCCGAGTCGCGCAGCAGGTCCGACCCCGAGCGGACCCGGGTACCCCGCACCGCGAGCAGGGCCGCGGCCACCAGCAGCGCGATGCCCACGGACCTGCCGAACGACTCGGACGACCACACCACGAAGGCGACGTTGCCCAGCCCGGAGACGAGCAGGAAGCCCCCGAAGGCCAGCAGCCCGAACCAGACCAGCGGCAGACGGGGGACTCGCGAGTCCGGCCCTCGCCGTCCCACGGTCAGCACGGCCACCACCAGTCCCGCCAGGAGCGCCGCATAGATGGGCGCCAGCACGGCGCGCCAGAATTCCATCCCGTCCCCCGGCCGCACGAACAGGGCCCGCTCCACGCCAGACCCCGGATACCGAGGGAAGGTGGTGCGCCGGACAGGCTCGCGCAAGGCCGCCCGGGGTCTCACCCCGTCTGGCGCCTGACAGGTGCCGCGCGAACCGCCCTCCGCCGGACGGCGTCCGGCCGGGTCGTGCGAAGGAAGTGTTGGAAACGTGAGGATTCCATGACGCCCCGTCGGGGCCGGTCCGCTCTCCTGCCGCCCTCCCACGCCCGGGAAGAACAGGAGCCGACATCTCGTGAGTCCACACCCATCCTCCCCCACTCGCGCCCCATGGAGGCGGCTCGGTCTGCTCCTCCTCATGCTCATGTCGTGCTCGCAGTGGGCCTGCGCGGCGAGGACTCGATGTGGTGCCAGCTACTGCGAGACGGATGAGACGTGCTGCAACGACAGCTGTGGCATCTGCACCCCCAAGGGCGTCGGCTGCATCCTGCCGTACTGCTCCGAGGGCCCCGGTGAGATGTGCGCCTCTCCGCATCCCGCGGCGAATCTCTACAACCATGTCGACGTCCGCGCGGGGCTCGCGCATCAGAAGCTGCGCCCCGAGGCCGCACCCGACATCTCCTACGGGGGCCGATTCGCCCACGCGGAGCTCCAACAGAAGCTGCTGTCGGACGTGATGCTCCGCGGACGCCTCTCCGTCTCGCGGAGCGATTCGGCTCCAGCCCTGGACCCCGGCGACCCAGGCCGCACCGCCTGGTCCGCGGGCACGGGGGCTTCGGTCGCGCTCCCCGCGCCGTGGAGCTTCATGCCGTCCGTCGCGAGCCTCGACGTCGAGGCCAACGAGGGCCGCGGCTTCGCTTCCCAGCTCACGCCCACCGTTCTTGGCGACAGGGGCATCGGCGCCGTCGCTCCCGCGCTGACATGGTGGTTCGTGCCCTTCGGGAAGCTCCCCCTGACGGTCCACACGCGCTACGTCCACACGCAAGTCAATGGTCCCGGAGATATGGGGCTGCTGGAGTCGGGGGTCTCGGCCGTCCCACTCCACGCCCTGGACTTCCCCTACCTCCGCCTGGGCTACCGGTACGGGCACGAGCTCACGCGGGGCTCGTTCCGCGAGCATGAGGTGGGCGTGAGCGCCTGGTGGCAGTGGAACTTCCTGCACGTCGGCGCCGAGGGCGCCGCGCGGTTCTCACAGCTGTCGCCTTCGCTGAGCGCTCGAGGCCTCTCCGCGGCCCTGCGGCTCGAAATCTACTGGGACATCCTCGACCACTCGACTTGAACGCACCTCATCACGGGTCACCACGGGGAATGAGCTACCCTGAGCCGGAGCTTGCCGCGCTCAAGTTCCTGCGCGTCGAGCCATCGAGTTGCTCGGAGGCGGCCAGTGACCATCGAGGAGTTGGAGCAATGCATCTCTCGACTTCTCGCCCTCGCACGTTCGCGGGGCATCGAGAAGATCGAAACCGGGAAGCACGACTCCTACTGGAATGTGCCGAGCCCGGAATGGGTCGACATGACGAAGCAACCCGAGTTGTCGGTGGGTTCGCTCGACGATGACCTGGCCGAGTTGCACAAGCTGCGAGCACAGCCGGATCGAGCATCGTCCGTGGATCTCGACCGTGCCGCCGCGATGCTTCGCCTGATTTCGGATGAGCTGTCCACGTGAGGAGCCGAACCTGCTCCTTCCGCCCCACCCTCGAGGCGGCTCAGACCGCTGAACCCGCTACTGCTCCTGGCCCGCGGAGGCACGGCGCAGCGGCTGCTCGCGGAGCTGTCCCTTCACCTTCAGGTCATCGAACGTGCAGGCGAGGTTGCGGCATCCCACTGCCACCTTGGCGACGCGGTTCTCCAGCCCGGGCAGCAGCTTGCGGGCGAAGCGCTGCCGTCCGAGGAACCCCTCCGCGAGCACACCGCCCTTCACGCGGCTGAGCTTCAGGCGCACCTGGTAGGGCCCCCGGTCGGGCAGCGGCATCTCGTCCTCGACGAGCCCGTCTGTGTCCTGCGCGCTGTTGCCCACGATCTCCTGTCCGTCCTCGGCGAAGTAGCGCCACGCCAGGCGCATGCCGACCTCCGGAATCGCGAAGGCCGACACCTGGAGGTCCCGGATGCGGAAGGACAGCTCGCCGTAGTGCTGCGAGTCGGGCTCGTCCGGCGGGTACTCGTCCCCGAGCGGCTTCACGTCCATCATCACCGACGCGTCGAAGTGGTCCGCCGCGAAGTAGCGCGTCGCCACGTAGGCGCGCGGCACCAGCCGCCGCCCACCGGCATCCTGACCGCCCTGCCACGCGCGGAGCTGTCCGCCTTCGATCTTCCACAGGCCGCTGTGGAGGTTGAGCTCCTCGGGGCCCTTGTCGTCGAAGGACACCTCGAAGCGCGACTCGCCGTCCGCGGTCGTCGCCTCCACCAGGGTCGCCGTGGAGTACGTCTCCGTATACGTGTTCGGCGGGTTCGGCTTCTCGGGCATCTGCCGGTTGACCCACCGCGCGCCGAGGCCCAGCACCGCGAGCCCACCCACCACCGACAGGCCGGCACGCACCCGACGCCACCCGGTCCGCAGCTTGCGGGTGATCTGACTCGTCGACCTGCGACGCCCCTCGATCGGATGCATCGGCCGGGTCGTCTGGTTCGGCGCGGACGTCGAGGCGACCAGCAGCTCCAGCGCCTCGCACAGCTCCGTGGCCTTCGCGTAGCGCGCCTCGGGGTCCGTCTCCAGCAGCCGGTCGATGATGTGGTCCACGCGCGGGTCCAGCCCCGGCACCCGCTTGGACGGCAGCTTGAAGCGCCCCAGGGGGAGCTCCCCGGTGAGCAGTTCGTAGAGGACCACGCCCAACGAGAACAGGTCCGCGCGGCCGTCCACGCTCTTCGCGTCGCGCCGCTGCTCGGGGGCCATGTAGTTGAGCGTGCCCATGGCCACCGCCGTCGCGGTGAGCTGCAGCCGGGCCTCGGACTGACGGATGCCGGCGAGACCGAAGTCCGCCACCTTCACGTTGCCGCGCCCGTCCAGCAGGATGTTCTCCGGCTTGAGGTCGCGGTGGATGATGTCCTTGTCGTGCGCGCACTCGATGGCGCGCGCCGCCTGGAGCATCAGCTTCAGGCCCTGCTGCGGCGTCAGCGAGCCGGTGGAGATGGCCTCGCGCAGCGAGCGGCCCTCCACGAACTCCATCACGAAGTAGTAGTGCTCACCGGCCACGCCCCGGTCGATGATCTGCACGATGTTCGGGTGGTTGAGGGCGGCCAGCGCCGTGGCCTCCTTCTCGAACCGCGCCACGAACTCCGGGTCCTTCGCCAGCTTCGGCGGGAGCAGCTTCACCGCCACCGTCCGGCCCAGCGACGTCTGGCGCGCGAGCCACACCTCGCCCATGCCGCCGCGCCCCAGCAACTCCTTCAGCTCGAAGCCCGGCAGCGTCACCCGCGCCGCCGCCACGAACGTCTCCACCGAGTGGATGTCCAGGTCCGAGTCCGCGTCGCCACGTCCGGTCGGCCGCGTCGAGCGAACCACCGTCGCGTCCACGGGCACATCCGTCCCCGGCGTCGAAGACGGCAGCGCCACGCCATTCGGGCCGACTCCACCCGACGCGTTCGAGGACTGCGGGACGCCCGGCGGGCCGTTGCCCGGGCCGTCTCCTCCGCCCGATGCGTCCGAAGCACTCACACCCTGCACAGGCACATCGCCCCCCGCGCGGACACCCGGAAGGGCCACGCCGAACGGCGCGCCCGGAAACGCCACGCCCTGCGCGGACGCATCGCGGATACCCGCCGCGTTCGGCGACGCCCCGCCATTCACCAGGGCCACGCCGAACGTCGCACCCGGGGACACCGCGCCATGCGCGGACGCATCGCCACCCACGCTCACGCCCGGCAGCGCGACGCCGCCCGGTGAGGACTCCATGGCGGTCCCCGTCACCCGCAGGCCGGGCACATCCGTGTCCCCGAAGGACACCTCCACACCACTGTCGCGCGCGGCGGCGCCAGGTCCCAGCGCCGCATCCCCCGACGATTCCACGTCTCTCATGTCGGCCACACCCGAAGACGCGTCCACGCGCGCCACCGGGCCCACTGACGCGGCGTCACCGCCCGCGCTCACAGCGGCGCCCAGGCGCGCTCGCGCCTCGGAGCCCGACGCCACGCCGGCCGCGGACGTCCCACCCACCCACGAGGCACCCGCCCTCGCGATACCACTCGGAGCCGCGCCGACCCTCGACGAGCCGGGCTCAGGCTCCTCACTCCAATCGATTCCGCTCGACCCCGCGGACGCATCCCGCAACGCCCCGCCATTCGCATAGCCGGGGCTCCGCGACACGCGGTCCTCCCCGCCCAGCCCCGGGACCACCGTGTCGCGCGAGTGCTCGTTCGGCACCTGCGCCCGGTGCGGCGCGAACGTGATGTTCGAGTGCACAGACCCGCCCGGCTTCGCGCCGCCCACGTCCTGACGACGCACCTCGAAGCGGATGCCACAACGGCACGTCAGCTTCTGCCCGCTGACATAGACCCGGGTGTCATGTTGGGTCCCGCAGTTGGGACACTCCTGGGTCGTCGTCATCGGCGCGGGGAGGCGGCAGTCGTATGTTCCACGCCATGGACGCGGTAGGTGGGGACGGCCTTCTCCTTGCCCTTGACCTGCATCGCCGGCAGCTCCTCCACGTCGAAGCCGGCGCCGGACCTGCGCACCGTCGACTCCGACGCGAGCACCTCGCCGCTCTTGGCCATGCCGCACAACCGCGAGGCCGTGTTCACCGTGTCGCCGATGGCCGTGAACTCGTGCCGCTCCGCGCTGCCCATGTAGCCGACGACCGCCTGGCCCGTGTTGATGCCGATGCCCACCTCGATGGGCGCCTTGCCGGCCGCCACGCGGTTGCGGTTGATCTGATCCACCGCCTCCTGCATCTCCAGCGCCGCCCGCACCGCCCGCGCCGCGTCGTCCGGATGCGACAGCGGAGGACCCCACACCGCCATCACGCAGTCGCCGATGAACTTGTCCAGGTTCCCCTCGTAGCGGAACACCACGTCCGCCATCGCCGTGAAGAACGCGTTGAGCATCGACACCACTTCCTGCGGCGACTCGTTCTCGGAGATGGTCGTGAAGCCGCGGATGTCCGCGAACAGGCAGCTCACCTCCGCCAGCCGGCTCTGCCGCAGGTCCTCCGTCTCACCGGAGATCACCGCGTCCGCCACCGCCTTGGACAGGAAGCGGCTCAGCTCCGCGCGCGTCACCGCCTCCGCGCGGATCTGCTCGCCCAGGGCCGCGTTCTCCAGCGCGATGCTCGCCTGCGAGGCGATGCCGGAGAGGATGTTCAGGTCCTTCTCCGAGAAGGCGTTGATCTGCTGGCGGCTGTCCAGGAAGAGCACCGCTTGAATCTTGGAGTTCACCATCAGCGGCACCGCCATGGCCGAGCGGATGCCCTGCGCCACGATGCTCTCCGCCGCGGAGAAGCGCTCGTCGATGATGGCGTCCGCCGTCAGCACCGCCTTGCCCGTCTCCACCACGCGCTTGAGCACCGTGTCGGACAGCATGACGTTGACCGGCTTGCCCGTGCGGTGGTGCACCGCCGCCGGGATGAACTCCCCGTCCCCGGCCACCTTCAGGATGACGCCGTGGTCCGCCGCGAGCAGCTGGAAGGCCACCTTGAGGATCTGCTCGAACAGGCCCGTCTGGCTGCCCTGCGTGCTCACCTGCCGGTGGAACTCGTGCGCGATGCGCAGCTTCTCGTAGTCGCGGCGCAGCGCCTCGCCGTCCGTCATCTGGTCCACCGGACGGAAGTTCTGCGGCACCTGGTCCATCTGCGCCAGGAACGCGGGCATGGACACCGACTGCGCCACCACCGTCACGCCGGGCGCCGCGGGCGCGGGGACCGCCGGCTGCTCGCCGCTGTGGAAGATGAGCCGCGAGGAGCCCAGGGCAATCTCGTCCCCGTCCTTCAGCCGCAGCTCCTTCACCCGCTTGCCGTTGACGAACGTCCCGTTCGAGGACCCCAGGTCCTTGAGGACGAAGTCCTTGCCCACCTTCTCGATGGTCGCGTGCTCCTTGGAGACCTCGCGGTCCACCAGGCGCAGCGTGTTGGACGGATGACGGCCGAGCGACGTCAACGGCCCCAGGGGGAACTCCCCCAGAGTGCCGTCCGCGAAGCGCCCGGTCAGCCGGGGGCCTCGAAGCTGCTGCCCGGATTTCGGAGCGAATGGGGCGGGAACCTGGCTCACGCGCGAATCCTCACCGGCCCGGACACTACCAGAGCCGCTCGGCAAGCGGGGAACGTTGGGTGGCGCTGGCCGACCAGGGCCCCCTCCGGAGGGCTGCACGGCCGGTCAGGGTCCCGCTCCTGGGACGGCGCGTCAGCTCCGCCCACCCCCACCCCACCCCCTCCCCTGGCCTCCCCGCCCTCCGCCCCGCTTCTCTCCCAGGGCCCACACTGGTAAGGGGGGCCCGTGCGAATCAAACAGAAGCCCGAAGACTTCAGCGTCAAGGAATCCTACCGCTTCGATGAAGTCGCCTCCGGGCGTTTCCGCGTCTACCTGATGGACAAGCAGAAGCTGTCCACGTTCGACGCCGTGGCACGCCTGCGGGACGCGTTCGGTCTCAAGCCGGGCTCCATCAGCTATTGCGGCCTGAAGGACAAGCAGGGCCGCACCGAGCAGCTCATCGCCGTGGACGGCGCCGACGTGGACATGCAGGAGCCGGACCTCCGCCTGAAGTACCTGGGCCGGACGAACAAGGCCCTGTCCTCGGCGAACATCACGTCCAACCGCTTCTCCGTGACGGTGCGAGCCCTGCAGGAGTCCTCCCTGGGCCCCCTCAACGTGGCGGCCGCCGAGGTGAACCGCCTGGGCGTCATCAACTACTTCGACAGCCAGCGCTTCGGCTCGCTCAAGCACGGGCAGGGCTTCATCGCCAAGGACCTCATCCGGGGCGACTTCGAGGCGGCGCTGCACAACTACCTGGCCAAGCCGTCGGAGCTGGACCGCTCCGAGGACGCCAAGGTGAAGGCCTTCTGGCGCGACAACTGGGGCCACTGGGACGCGCGCGTCCCCTTCGAGGGGACCAAGAAGTATCACCGCGTCCTGCGCTCGCTGCGCGAGGAGCCCAAGGACTTCACCCGCGCCTTCCTGCAGATCGACGCGGACTACCGCGCGATGCAGCTGTTCACCTACCAGAGCTACCTCTGGAACGAGGGCGTGCGGCGCTATCTGCAGCTCTTGCTGCCGCGCGAGTCGCTGTTCCCCATGCGCTACCAGGCCGGCTCGCTCCTGTTCCACAAGGACGCGGATCCGGAGACGCTGCGCGTGCTGCGCGACGCGACCTTCCCCCTGCTCGCGCCCAACAGCACCTTCAAGGATCCGAAGGTCGAGGACGCCGTGCGCTGGGTGCTCGGCCGCGAGAAGCTCAAGCTGTCGGACCTGGTCATCCCCGGGGCCGAGCGCATGCTCTTCTTCAAGCACGAGGAGCGTCCGGTCCTCTCCTTCCCGCACAAGCTGGTCATCGGCCGCACGCAGAGCGACGAGCTGAACCGGGACAACATCAAGGTCAACGTCGCCTTCACCCTGCCGCCGGGCGCGTACGCCACGCTCGTCGTCAAGCGCCTGTTCCACTTCGAGTACGCCGAGGACACCGCGGAGGAGATCCGCGCCTCCCAGCGCGCGCACCTCGTCGAGCAGGAGCAGGCCGAGGGCGCCCCCTCCAGCCGCCGCGGCCCTCCCGTCCGCGAGGAGCGCGGCACCGGCCGCCGGGCCCCCACCTCCCGCGGCGCCCCCGGCCGCCGCGCCGAGGCCTCCTTCGACGAGGAGCGTCCGCGCGCCTCGGACCGCCGTGCCCCCGCGCGCGGCGAGGCCCCCAGCCGGCCCAGCCGCCGTGGCGCCGCCGAGAGCGAGGCCCCCAGTCGCCCCGGGCGGCGAGGCCTGGCCGGAATCGAGGCCCCCAGCCGCCCCGGACGCAAGAGCACGGCCGAGGCCTCCGAGACCCCGACCCGGGGTCGCTCGCTCGCCCAGCAGGCGGAGGCGGAGCCGAAGCCCAAGCAGGAGCCTGCCGCCCCGCTCGGCTTCCGTGAAAAGCAGCGCCAGCGCAAGGCCGCCCGCGAGGTCGCCCGGGCGGAGACCGAAGCCAAGCGCCCGAAATCACGAAAGAAATAAGTCTGCAACGGCGATGAAACACCTGGACGCAATGGGGGAGCGCGCACACCGTAGACCAAGGCGTGAACGCTCTTGCCCTCGACGACGCTCCCGGGACACTCGCCCACGCCATCGGGATGCTGATGGCTGACGACGCCGTCCCGCTCCCCTGGAAGGCCGACGTGCAGGCGGCCCGCCGCGGAGATCCGTCCGCCTTCGAGTCCCTGGTGCGCAGCGTCCAGCGCCAGGTCTACGGCCTGGCGCTCCGGCTGCTGCAGAGCGAGGCCGAGGCCGCGGAGGTCTCCCAGGAAGCGCTCCTGCGCGCCTACCAGAACCTCCACCGGTACGACGACTCGCGCCCGTTCGACCTCTGGGTGCTGGCCATCACCCGCAACCTCTGTCTGGACCTGCTCCGCCGCCGCACCAAGGTGCGCACCGAGGAGCTGGAGCCCATGAAGGAGGTGCTCCCCAGCAACGAGGCCTCCCAGGAGGAGGGCGCCATCGCCCGCGAGGAGCGCCAGTCGTTGGAGGAGGCCATGGCCACGCTCTCCGTCGATGACCGTGAAGTCCTCGCGCTCTACTACGTCCAGAAGCGCACGACGAAGGAGATCGCCCAGATCCTCGGGTGCGCCCCTGGCACCATCATGGCCCGGCTCTTCAGGGCCCGAGAGAAGCTTCGCAAGAAGATGAGCACGGAGGAGGCCCCCCGATGAGCGTGCACCCCTGCCCCGACCTCGAGGTCCTCTTCGCCGAGCTGGAGGAAGGTGAAGGCCCCGCGCTGGACCACGCCGCCGAGTGTGACGCCTGCGCCGCCGTCCTCGAAGAGCACCGGCTGATGGAGAACGACCTGTACCGGCTGGCGGATCCCCTCCCGCCGCCGACCCTGGTCGCCAGCGTCATGGCACGCGTGGCGGCGGAGCCCGTACCTCAGCGTCGCGAGGTCTGGTCCGGGCTCGCCATCCTGCTGACCTCGTTGCTCGGTGGGCTGGGCTACCTGGTGATGAACGACCAGGCGCTCGGCCGGCTGGGCACGGGCGTGGCGTCCTTCCTCGTGGAGGGGCGTTTCCTGGCCGAGGGCGTGCTGAGCGGCGCCCGCGCGTTGTGGTCGACCGAGGGCCTGGCCGTGGCCGCATTCCTCGCGTTCCTCCTCCTGACGTCGCTGGCCGGTCTCAAGCGGCTCGCGGGCAGCGCCCCCACCCCCTCCGAAGCCTGAGCGCCCCATGAAGATCTCCTCCCGATTCCTCATCCCCGCGTTGCTCATGGGCGCCCCCCTCGCGCTCGCCGAGTCCGCTCCCGCCGCCCGCGCCGCCGAGTCCGCGCCCGCCGCGAAGAGCATCGACGTCTCCTTCCGCGGCAGCCTGCGCGACGCGCTGAAGACCATCGCCGACAAGGGCGGCCTCAACCTGGTCGTCACCGGCGACCTGGACGTCCCCGCCGAGGTCCACCTGCGCGGCATCTCCGCCGACCAGGCCCTGCGCACCGTGTCCCGCGCCTACTCGCTGCGCATGGAGCAGGACGGCTCCATCATCACCCTGCGCCCCATGACGCCCTCGGAGAAGGAGGCCGCGGCCCAGGGGCTCGCCGCGCCCGTCGCCGAGCCGACGCCCGCGCCCCAGGCGGCTCCGGCCCCGCCCGCGCCTCCCGCTCCGGCGGCGCCCGCGGTCGCCTCGGAGGGCTCCGAGCACGACGAGTCAGATGAGTCCTCCGGCACGGACGCGGAGACGATGCGCGAGGTGCGCGAGCAGATCCGCGAGCAGATGCACCGCACCCGCGACGAGCTCAAGCGCTCGCGCCGCTCGGGGGCTCGCAACGTGGTGGCGCGCGGTCAGTCCCTGGAGGTGAAGGAGGGACAGACGGTGGAGAGCGCCGTGGTGTACGGCGGCAACCTGGTGGTGAAGGGCAACGTGGAGAAGGACGCGGTGGCCTTCGGCGGCAACCTCATCGTCCACGGCCACGTGGAGGGTGACGCGCACGCCTTCGGCGGCAACGTGGTCCTCAAGCCCGGCGCCTCCGTGGAGGGCGACGTGTCCTCCTTCGGCGGCAACGTGGACCGCGAGGACGGCGCCAACGTCGAGGGCAGCATCAACACCTTCGGCGGCGCCAACATCGGCCGCGTCGTCGCGAAGGAGCTCAACAAGGGCCTCCAGGAGGCCAGCGACGAGGGCGAGGAGCGGCGGCGCGACCGCGACGACAATGGGGGCGGGCTCGCCGGGTTCATCCTCACGTTCGCGGTGCTCTTCGGGCTGGGTTTCCTCGGCCAGATGTTCTTCCCGTCGCGGATGAAGCAGGTGGGGGATGAGATCCGCGCGCGGCCGGTGCAGAGCGGCCTGACGGGCCTGCTCGGGGTGGTGGCGATGATTCCGCTCACGGTGGTGCTGGCCATCACCATCATCGGCATCCCCGCGGCGCTGGTGTTGTGGATGGCGGCGCCCCTGGCGGCGGCGCTGGGCTTCGCGGCGGTGGCGAGCGAACTGGGCACCCGGCTGCCGGTGATGCGCGGCCGCAAGACGCAGGCAGTGGTGCTCGCGCTGGGATTGCTGGTGTTGCTGGTGGTGGGCGCCATCCCCATCCTCGGCGCCATCGTCTCCTTCCTGGTGGTGCTCATCGCCCTGGGCGCGGTCATCCGGACCCGCTTCGGCTACCGGCCGCGCGGCATGGGCATCCCCGAGCCCATCCACACCCACGGGGAGCAGCCGCTCTGACGCACCCGCGCCGGGGATTTGCCCGGCGCGTCAAGGACCGCGGCCTGCACGGCCGCCCGCTCCACCCACCGGGGATCGCCACGAGGCCTGAGACGGCCCGTCGCGGTCCCCGGTGACGTTCTGCGGGAGTCTTAGAGAAGTTCCAGCGCGCCATCACCTCGACTGTCGGCTGGGCCTCATGACCGGGGTGCGTCATGCGCCGACAGGCTTTGACCACCCGGGGCCGTTACGCCATTTTGCGCGGCACCCATGCGACGTCTCCCAGATGCCTCGTTGCGCGGCAGGGCCATCACCGTGGACCTCGAGGGCGAGAGCATCCCCGCCATCGAGGGCGAGCCGGTGGCATGTTCCCTCGTCGCCGCGGGCGAGCCCATGCTCGCCCGTTCCGTGAAGTACCACCGCCCTCGCGGGCCCTACTGCTTCGCCGCCGCGTGCTCGCAGTGCCTGATGCGCGTGGACGGGCTGCCCAACGTCTACACGTGCCGCACGCCCGCGCGCGACGGCATGAAGCTGGAGCGGCAGAACGCGTACCCCTCCGCGAAGGTGGACGTGTTCGAGACCATCGACTGGTTCTTCCCCAACGGCCTGGACCACCACGAGATGTTCGCCGGCGTGCCCGTCGCGGAGACGGTGATGGCCAAGGTGGCCCGGCAGCTTGCGGGCCTGGGCCTGTTGCCCAAGGACGCGGCCCCGGCGCCCCCGCCGTCGCGCACGCTGCGCACCCGCGTCGCGGTGGTGGGAGCGGGGGCCGCCGGGCTCGCCGCCGCGCGGGAGCTGACCGGACGGGGCATCCCCTTCCTGATGTTCGAGCGCGAGGACCACGTGGGTGGCCGGCTGGCGCATGGCGCCCCGGAGGCGGACGCGCCCGCCATCGCCGACGTGGCCACGCTCGCGCGGGACAGCGTCGTCACCCGAGCCACGGCGCTGGGCCTGTACGACGACGAGCAGGGCCGCTACCTCGCGGTGGGCGCCCGGGAGAACGGCGAGGCGCGGCTGCTCAAGGTCTACGCGGAGCGCTTCCTGCTGACGCCCGGTGGACACCCGCCGATGGTGCCCTTCGAGAACAATGATTTGCCCGGCGTCTACGCGGGCCGCGCGGCCAGCCTGCTCCTGCGTCGGCACGCGGTGGCGCCGGAGCGCGCGGCGCTGGTGGGCTGGGGCCAGGAGCTGCAGGGCCTGGCGCGGCTGCTCGAGGAGCACGGCGTGAAGGTCGCCGTCGTGGTGGACCTGAAGGGCGCGCCGGGTGCTGGGGCGCATCCGACGACGGTGGAGGGCTCGGAGCCCAAGGCGCACGGCCTCCGGCACGTGAGCTCGTTCAGCTTCACGCCGCGCCAGGGAGGACGGCGCAAGGTGGACTGCGACGCGGTGCTGGTGTCCGTGCCGGTGACGCCCAGCTTCGAGCTGGCGCGGCAGGGCGGCGCCAAGGTCTCGTTCGAGGCCTCGCGCGGACTGTTCCGGGTGGAGGCGAGCGCCGAGGGCCGCACCGACGCGGCGGACGTGTTCGTGGCCGGAGACGTGACGGGCGGTGGCAGCGCGAAGGAGGCGTCCGAGGCGGGCCGCCGCGCGGCCCAGGCGCTGGTGGAGGGACTGTCATGAGCAAGTCGATGATCTGCTCCTGCGAGGACGTCACCGCGGACGACGTGCGGCACGCGGTGTCGCGGGGCTACTGCGATGTGGAGTCAGTGAAGCGCTACACGGGCTTCGGCACGGGCATCTGCCAGGGCAAGAGCTGCCTGTCCGCCGTGGCCGCGCTCCTGGAGCAGGAGAAGGCGCTCAAGGCCGACGCGGTGGTGCCCTTCACGCCCAGGCCCCCGCTCTACCCCACCGAGCTGCGGCTCTTCGCGAGCGCCCCGGTGGACGAGTCCCAGCCCCCCGTGGGCGGCGTACCCCAGGAGGTGGATGTCTTCCCCAAGGGGCTTCGTCCTACCGAGCCCCTGCCCGCCAAGGCCAAGGTGGTCATCATCGGCGGTGGCATCATGGGTCTGGCGCTCGCGTACAACCTGGCGCGCGAGGGTGAGACGGACGTGGTGGTGCTGGAGCGCGGCTACCTCTGCGCGGGCGCGTCCGGCCGCAACGGCGGCGGCGTGCGCATGCAGTGGGGCACCCCGGCGCTGGTGGAGCTGGCCAAGCGCTCCATCGACCTGATGAAGGGCTTCGCCCGGGAGATGGGCATCAACGTGTGGCTGCGCCAGGGCGGCTACCTGTTCCTCGCGCGCACCGACGCGGTGGCCAAGCGGCTGGAGCGCAACGTGGCGCTGCACAACCGCTTCGACGTGCCCACCCGGCTCGTCACGCCGGACGCCGCGCGCGACATCGTCCCGGGCCTCACGATGAAGGGCTGCGTGGCCGCGTCCTTCAACCCCGAGGACGGCGTCATCTTCCCCTGGCCCTTCCTGTGGGGTTACGCGCAGGGCTGCCGCAAGAAGGGCGTCCGCGTGGAGACGTACACGGAGGTCACCGGCTTCGACGTCAGCGGCGGACAGATCCGCAAGGTGAAGACGGACCGCGGCGACATCGCCTGTGACACCGTGGTGCTCGCGTCCGGCGCGTGGAGTCCCGAGGTGGCGAAGCTCGTCGGCGTGCAGCTGCCCAACGAGCCGCACCGCCACGAAATCCTCAGCACCGAGCCCCTCAAGCCCTTCCTGGGGCCGCTCGTGTCCGTGCTCGACTCGGGCCTGTACTTCAGCCAGTCCATGCGCGGCGAAATCGTGGGCGGCATGGGTGACCCCAAGGAGCCCGCCGGGCTCAACATGGGCAGCACCCTGCGTTTCGTGTCCCGCTTCGCCCAGGCCCTCATGGAGCAGCTGCCCCACGTGGGCCACGTGAAGGTGCTGCGCCAGTGGGCCGGCTGCTACGACGTGACGCCGGACAACAACCCCATCCTCGGACGCACCCCGGGCCTGGACAACCTGCTCCAGATGTCCGGCTTCGTCGGCCACGGCTTCATGATGGCCCCCGCCGTCGCCGAGCGGATGGCGAAGTGGATGCGCACCGGCGAGTCCGACGAGCTCTTCACCCGCTTCAACCTGCGCCGCTTCTCCGAGGGCACCCTGGAGCGCGAGGACATGATCATCGGCTAGGCACCCGGCCCACGGCCACCCTCGCCCTCTCGGGCCGCGTTCCCCCTCTCCACCAGAGCGAGCGGAACGCGGCCCGTGGATTTTTCCGCCGCTGTCCGGGACCACGACACCTGGCGCCCGGAGCGTCCAAATGCAGGACAGCTCCTGAATTAATCGTAAATCGCGAATATCACGAAGACTCTCCGTGGCGACGCGAAGGGGCTTTACACCCGCGGGTGACGGAGCGGAGCACGCGCGCACCACCCGGGTGCCGAGGCGGCGACGGCTGTCGAGTGGAAGTGTCCCGCGCGAGACGCTGGCATGGGGAGTGCCTTGGGCACGCCGCGCGCAATCCCGCGTGTGGAGGAGACCCGATGTTCGCCAAGAGCCTGCGTGCGTTGTTCGTGATGGGTGCCCTGTCGGCCTGCGGTACCGAGCAGTCCCCCGATGTCCCGGACCAGGATGGCACCGAGCCGCTGCAGTCGCAGGAATCCAACGTCATCGTCGGTTCGGTGAACTGGGTGAGCTCCACCACGCTGTCGGGCACGCAGGCCACCCGCGCCAACGCGGTGGGCTACCTGTCCATCCCCGCGGTGGGCAGCCGATGCACCGCGTGGCTGGTGTCACCGGATGTCATCATCACCAACAACCACTGCGTGGGCAGCGCGTCCCAGGCCGCGGGGGCCCGGGTGTCCTTCAACTACATCGACGGCGTCGCCTCGGCCAGCCGCGTCTGGTACTCCTGCGCCACGTTCATCAAGACGTGGTCCGCTGACGACATGACGGCGCTGCGCTGCTCGGCCACCAACGGCCAGCTGCCGGGCAACGTGCACGGCTTCCTGACGGTGGCGAGCGCCAACGCGGCCACCAACGCGAGCATCTACGTGGTGCACCAGAACTGCGACTACTACACGTCGTCCGGCTGCGTGCCGACGAAGAAGCTGTCGCCGGGCGTGGTGAAGAACGCGAACTACTCCACCACGGACCTGTCCTACGACGCGGACACGCTGGGCGGCTCGTCGGGCTCGCCGGTGCTGTCGACGGCCACGAACCAGGTGGTGGGCCTGCACCACATCGGCCTGGGCGGCAACTCGCAGGGCCGCGGCACGGCCAACACCGGCGTGAAGGCCACCCGCGTGAAGGCGCGTCTGGCGGAGATCGGCCTCTAATCCGTCACGCCGGATTGGGCTCGCGCGCCAGCAGCACGGGCGACGCGAGCCCCACGGGCAGCGCCTCGGGCGCGGCCAGGGCCTCGCGGCGCACACCGCGCAGCGCCAGCCGCCCCAGGCTGCGCTGAAGCCCCCGTGGCAGCAGGGGCAACAGCCGCATCACCCAGCGGTGGCCCCAGCCCGGGTACACCAGCGCCTCGCCCCGCTCGAAGGCCGCCAGCGCGGCGCGAGCGCAGCGCTCCAGGGACATCTGGAAGAAGGGCGCGCTCCCCGCCTCCTCCGCGCCCGGGTCCCCCACCGGCCCCGGGGCCACGCGGGTGATGACCACGCCGCGCCCCTCCACCTCCAGCCGGAGCGACTCGGTGAAGCCGTCGAGGAAGCGCTGCGTGGCGGCGAACATCGCGGAGCCGGGCAGCATGAGCTGCGCCGCGCCCGAGCCGATGTTCAGCACCCCGCCCCGCCCCCGCTCCAGCATGGGCGCGAGCAGCCGGTGTGTCAGCAGCGCGGGCACCCACACGTTCGAGCGCAGGAGCTCCTCCAACCCACCCCAGCGCGCCTCCGCGTAGAGCCCCTTGAGGCCCAGCGTCGCGGTGTTCACCAGCACATCCACCCGGACGAACTGCGCCTCCAGCGAGGCCACCATCGCGTCGACCTCGCGCGGCTCGCACACGTCGCAGGCGTGGAGGAGGACACCCAGGGTGGGATAGCGCGTGAGCAGCTCCTCACGCAGCGGCTCCAGCCGCGCCACCTCGCGGTCCACCAGGACCAGCGTGCGGACGCGCCGGGACAACAGCCGGGCAAGCTCCCGGCCGATACCCCCGGCGGCGCCGGTGATGAGGACCGTGGCCTGATCGATGGGAGGACGCATGGGGGCCATCCTGCGCACGAATCACGGGCCGCGCTCGCCTCCCCGCAAGCTTTGCGCGTCGCGGTAGCGAACAGGCGGGCAGGCGCTGGCACGCAACTTCCACCTGAGGACGTTCGGCCCCATCCCCAAGAGAGGGCCTTTCACCTCAGCGAGGAGCCGACCATGGCAGCGCCATCCCGAATTCTCGTCCCCGTCGACCTGAGCGAGGGCTCTCGCTCCATCATCGACTACGCCCTCCAGCTCGCCCGTCCCTTCAACGCGTCGGTGGAGGTCCTCCACGCGTGGGAGCCCCCGCAGTACGTCGCGCCGGATCTGCTCGTCGCCGCCCCTGGGTGGAACCCGCTCTCGCTGGAGCAGGTCGCCCTGGACACGGCGGGCAAGGAGCTGGCCACGTTGCTCGAGCAGATGGAGCAGCCCTCCGTCCCGCTCAAGCACCGCGTGGTGGTGGGCGAGGCGGCCTCCACCATCCTGGAGCTGGTGGAGAAGGAGGGCTTCGACCTCATCGTCATGGGCACCCACGGCCGACGGGGACTGTCGCGCGTGCTGCTGGGCAGCGTGGCGCAGAAGCTGGTCTCCCGCGCGCCCTGCCCCGTGCTGACGCTGCACGTCCCGCAGGACAGCAAGAAGTAGGCGTCAGGGACTCACGGCCCGAGCGCCGCCTTCAGGGCGGCCTCGCGCCGGCGCGCCGCGAGCACCGTGGGCACCGCCAGCACCGTCATGGCCACCATGACCAGCGCCGCGCCCAGCATCTCGCGCGGCCCCACGCCGGGCAGCCCCAGCCACAGCGACAGCCCCAGCGTGGCCACCACGCCGGCGAGCACGCTGGAGGCCCGGTTCACCGGCACCGAGAACGCGTTCTCCCTCGCGTCCAGCAGGATGAGCCCGCCGAAGATGCCCGTGCCCTGGGACAACAGCCCCACCAGCATCTCCTCCAGGAGCCGCCCGCGGGCGAACATGCCGGTGAAGCCCTCGCGGATGTCCAGCGCCGGCCCCGCTCCGCCCCACACCGCCACCAGCCCGAGCACCAGCACCAGGAAGGGCGTGGCCACCATCTGCTCCTCCACGAAGTAGCGGATGGACAGGCTCTTGTCCTGGGACTTGGCCAGCCGGCTCATCGCGCGCAGGCGGATGAAGTAGCTCAGCAGGTACACGCCGACGTCCAGCGCGGCCACCCACGTCATGGTGGCGCGCGCGTCCTTCCCCGACGCGACGAGCACGGCGGCGAAGCTCAGCACCAGCGCCACCCACGAGGGCCAGCGCACGTGCCTGCGGCTGAGCACATCCACGATGGGCGCCAGCACCAGCACCCCGCCGCGCATCAGCAGCATCATGAAGACGATGGAGGTGCCCTCCAGCGTGTACGCCAGCGTCGTGGTGCCGATGATGGCCGCCGAGCACATCCCCGACAGGAACGTCCATGCCCCCGGCGTGGGCACCCGCAGGCCCAGCACCTGACGGTGCGCCGCGAAGCGCCACCAGCGCTTGAGCGACAGGAAGACGAACATCCCCACCATCGACGTCGCCGCGCTCACCGGCAGGAGCGTGAAGCCGACGATGCCCTCCTCCATGCCCGGCAGGGAGCCGCTCGACAACGCCTTCGTCAGCGCGCTGTACGGGGCATACGCCGCGAAATAGCCGAAGGCATAGGCCCAGATGGTCAGGTCCTGCGCGGAGGTGTCTTGCTGCGTCGACGAAGTGGCCAGGAGGGACCTCGGTGCATGCGGGCCAGGGCGTACTCCACCCTACTGCAAGCCGCGCGCCCCGACCTGCCTCCCGGGAGGGAAACGAACCCATGCAATGGGTGTGAGCCCGCCGCGTAGACCTCTCAACCCGGTCGTCCCCAGGAGCCGTCCATGCGCTCACGCTTCCTCCCCACTCTGGCTCTCGCGTCCACCCTGGCCCTGCCCGCCTTCGCCGGCGATGACGCGGCCCGGAAGTCGGCCTCCCCGGTGAAGGTCGTCTGCGCCACCACGGCCAAGGACGGCAGCCGCGTGGTGCAGGGCACGGACCTGGTCATCGAGGCGGGAGAGAAGGCCAAGGACGTGGTCGCCGTGGAGGGCGACATCATCATCCGCAAGGGGGCCACCGTCGAGGACGCGGTCGCCATCCGGGGCCGCGTCATCGTGGAGGCCGGCGCCGTGGTGAAGGGCGACGCGGTGTCCATGGGCGGCGAGGTCCGCCTCCAGGGCAACGCCCGCGTCGAGGGCAGCGCCGTGGCCCTGGGCGGCAAGCTGACCACGGACAAGGACGTCCACATCGAGGGTGACCGCATCAGCCTGTCCTTCGAGATCGGCGGGAAGGACCTGCTGCGCGGCTTCATCGAGGACGCGCTCGACGAGGAGTCGGGCTGCCACATCATCGACAACGACGACGTCACGGACGCCTGAGCGGCATCCGTCGTCGACGCCACTACGCGGCGCTGGGAGCCCCCGGCGCCGCGGCGTCCTGGGTGAGCGGCTGCAGCGTGGCGCGCAGGGCGAGGATCTGCTCGCGCACCAGCGTCTTGAGCCTCTCCACGTCGTCGAGCGTCATGCCCTTGGTGGAGATGGGCGTGCCCACCGTCACCAGGCCGCGCGAGGTGGAGAAGCGCCAGGAGTGCTTGGGCAGCGCCTTGCGCGTGCCGCTCACCGCCAGCGGGAGCACGTCCGCCTGCTGCTCGATGGCCAGGCGGAAGGCGCCGTCCTTGAAGGGCAACAGCTCGTCCGTCTTCGACCGGGTACCCTCCGGGAAGATCATCACCGGCATGCCCTTGCTCATCCACTGCTTGCAGCGCGCCATGGCGCCCGTGGCGGACTCCTTGTCGCCGCGGTGCACGGGGATGTCCCCGGCGATGCCCATCATCCACCCCACCACCGGCACCTTGAACAGGCTCGCCTTGCCCAGCCACTTCATCTCCCACGGCAGCCGGGAGATGAGGAACGGGTCGGCGTTGGACTCGTGGTTGCTGACCACCACCGTGTTGGGGGCCACCTGGTCCGGCACCGGGCCGTGGATGCCGAAGCGCCAGTACGGCGTCAGCTTCGCGGCGGTGACCCCCACCATGCGGAAGCACCGCCCCACCGCGTAGCGCTTCTTGTCGAACGGCAACGTGAAGATGGCGATGACGAGCTGAACGAAGAAGCCGACCAGCGCGACGATGCCAATCTCGACCCAGGTCCAGATGGAGAGCAGTGCGTTCATTGAGAGCCTCGAGGGGGGTCAGCGGACGGCGGAGTCCAGGTCCACGCTCACCGGGCAGTGGTCCGAGCCCGACACGTCGGGATGGATGGCGGCGCGCTTGACGAAGGCCATGGCCGCGGGGGACGCCAGCACGTAGTCGATGCGCCAGCCGATGTTCTTCTCGCGCACGCCGAAGCGCTGGCTCCACCACGAGTAGTGGCCGGCGCCCTTGTGGAAGTGTCGGAAGCTGTCCACCCAGCCCGCGCGCAGCCAGCGGTCCAGCTCCTCGCGCTCCTCGGGGCGGAAGCCGCTCGTCTCGCGGTTCTCCCGGGGCCGGGCCAGGTCGATGTCCTGGTGCGCGGTGTTGAAGTCGCCCACGACGAGCAGGCGCTCACCGTCTCGCAGCGGCTTCTCCAGCTGGTCGAACAGGCGTCGGTAGAAGGCGAGCTTGAACGGGATGCGGCTCAGGTCGCGGTCCTTCCCGTTGCCGTTGGGGAAGTACACGTTGGCCACGGTGAGCTTGCCGAAGCGGGCGAGCTGCAGCCGCCCCTCCAGGTCCATCTCCGGGACACCCAGCCGGGTCTCCACCGTGTCCGGCTCGTCGCGGGAGAACAGCCCCACCCCGCTGTAGCCAGGACGCTCCGCGGCCGAGAAGTGCGTCTTCCACCGGGCCGGAGCACGGACCTCATCAGGCAACTGCTCGGGGCGCGCGCGCACCTCCTGCAATGCCACCACCTGCGCCCGGGCGCCCGACAGCCAGGGCAGGAAGCCCTTGGCATGGGCCGAGCGCAGCCCATTCACGTTCCATGAGACGACTCGCACGGGAACGCTTATGGCCCGGCCGCGCCGGGTTTTCCAGCCCCTACCGGTTGATGGACCCGGTAGGGGCCGGAAGGCCCTGAGTCAACTACTCCGTGGGACTGGCGCTGTTCTGCGGCTGGCGCTGCGTCCGGAGGATGAAGTCGGACGCGTTGTCATCCGAGTCAAACCCGTTGCCCGCCGCCGCGTCCGAGCCGCCCTCCATGGTGGCCGCCGTCGAGGAGATGGTCGCCTTGCGCTCGAAGGAGCCGGCCTCCGCGGGGACCGTCGGGAAGGCGGTGCCCTCGGGGGCATTGCCCGTCCCGTAGGCGAAGGCATCCACCTTGGCCGGGTCGTTCATGTTGGTGGTCAGCCCCGGCCCACCCAGGCGCAGGTTGCCACCGCCGGTGCGGCTGGCGGACATGGAGAACGCCGGACCCCAGCTCGCGTCACCCGCGGGGGCGCCGCTGTAGTCCGGATGCGTCACCAGGAAGAAGCCCCGGGGCTGGATGACCGACCCCGCGGGCAGCGTGAAGGACAGGTACGTGGTGCCCGTCGCGCTCTTGTACTGGAGCTTCCAGCCGGACAGGTCCACCGGGCTCGTCGTCGGGTTGAACAGCTCGACGAACTCGTCGTTCGCGCCGCCCGGGCCCGCCGGCGCCGCCTCGCTGATGACCACGTGGTTGGCGCCCGCGGGCTGCTCCGTGACGCGCAGCTGCGCGGACACCGAGTCGCCGCCCAGGCTCGCCACCACCTGGCCCTCGCCGCTGACGTTGGCCGCCGTGAAGTCGAACTTCGCGGACAGCGTGTCGGCGCGCACCACCACCTGGGCCGGCACCCCGCCCAGGCTGGCCGGCTGCACGGACAGGCTCACCACCGTGTCCACCGACGGAGGCACATCCAGCGTCACCGTGAGCGTGGCCGTCCCGCCGCCCGTCACCACGACGAGCTCGGGAGACAGCTGCTCCAGCGCCGCCGGCTGGTCCACCGCCAGCACCGTCACCGTGGCCTCGCGGGACACCGTGCCCAGCGTGGCCGTGAGGGTGGCCTTCTTCGCGTCCGGGTCCAATGCGGAATCGGTGTTCAGGAGCACCACCGCGGAGCGCTCGCCCGCGGGGATCACCACCTGGCCTCCCACCACGGAGACGGCGGGGCTGGACGACGCCACCGTCACCACCGTGTCCACCGTCACCGGCCCGGTGAGCGACACCGTCAGCGGCTCCGGGAACGTCGGGCCGTTGACGCCCGAGCGCACGAAGACGCCCGTGGGCGCCAGCGAGGCCAGCGACACCTCGCCCGTGCTCGCGGGCACGAGGTCCGCGGCGGAGCGCGGCTCGATCTTCGAGTGGTCATTGCGCAGCTCCAGCACGCCGGTGATGGAGAAGTAGCGGTCTCCCAGCGCCGGCAGCGGGAACGAGAACAGGTAGTCGTTGATGCGCAGCGCGCCGTCCACCTCGAACTCACCGGTGGGCGCGGTGTCGCCGCCACCCGGCGCGGGCGCGATGTTCGTCACCTGCACCTGCGACACGCGCACCAGCACACCCTCCAGCTGCGTGGCACGCGAGCCACCCGTACCCACCTCGGCGGGCGTCACCACCAGCGGCGGAGGCAGCGTGCTGCCCTGGGTGAGGACCTCCACGGAGGGCGAGGCCAGCTGGAGCTGACCGAAGTAGTTGGCCACCGTCGCGTCGACATTCACGCGGGAGCCGGCCGCCACGGTGCTCGGCGGCGCCGTGCGGGTGAAGACGAAGGCACCGGAGTAGTCCGGGCCCTGGTAGCCCTGGTCCAGCGGGTTGACCTGCACGAAGAAGCCCGTCGCGCCCACGCCGGTGACGGTGGCGTTGGCGATGAACACGCGCTGGCCCACCCACGGAGACGTTCCACCGGGTCCCGGCTGCTTCACCGTGTAGATGGACAGCGCGCAGGCCGCGTCACCCGGGTTGGGCGTCGGGCAGAGGTCGCACGCGTCGCCCTTGCCGTCGCCATCCGAGTCCGCCTGGTCCGGGTTGTGCGTGTTGGGGCAGTTGTCCGAGGCGTTGGGGACGCCGTCGCCGTCGGTGTCGTTCGGGTTGGGGCGGGTGCACTCGGTGGTGCCGGGCGCGAACGGGCACACGTCGCACGCGTCACCCACGCCGTCGCCGTCGACGTCGGGCTGCACGCCCTGGTCCATCGGGCGCACCGGGTTGAACACCCCCGGGCAGTTGTCCACGTCGTCGGCGATGCCATCGCCATCCACGTCCGCGCCCGACACGCCACCGGAGTACACGGTGGAGCCCGACACGGAGGCCGGCCAGCGCGCGTTGGTGGAGGTGCGGGACGGCTCGCACGTCGGCTCGTCCGCCGGCACGCCGCACGCGAACAGCGGGTAGGCGCCGGAGTTGCGCGACTGGAGCGTGGACAGCGTCATGCTGATTTCGGACTGGAGGCACACCGAGCGCTCGACGCCGCAGACATCCAGCGTGTCGCAGCCGCCGCCGCTCAGGGCGGAGACGACGGCGGACTCGCCGTAGAGCGCCTTGCCGCCGCGCATCGTCAGCACCACGTCCGCGGGCTCCGCGCGGATGACGGCGCGGTGCGGAGAGGCCACGTGGCCGTTGAGCCGGAAGATGGCCACGTCCGCCACCTTGCCCGGCACCAGCGCGCCGGTGTTCGTCGCCTGGAAGGCGTGCGCCGCGTTGCCCGTCACCAGCGCCCACGTCTCCGTGTCGCTGAGCGAGTCATTGAAGTAATCGCTGTCCAGGTCGTCCGCGCAGCGCAGCTCGCGCAGGATGTTCATGGAGCCGGACTGCAGCCAGTCGGTGCCCAGCGTCATGTTGACGCCCAGGTACTTGTAGAGCGGGATGGCCGCGGTGTCGCCGTACAGGCCGATGTTGGAGCGCGGCGACCAGACCAGGCTGGTGCTCGAGGTGGCCATCATCCGGATGTCGCTGGCGCTCAGGCCGATGCCGTGGACCAGGGCGGTGCGGGAGCTGAGGATGTTCTGGCCACCGGACTGCTGACCGGAGAGGCAGAGGAACTCGTTGCGCGCGCTCGTCTCGATGCCCTCGGCGATGTGCGGCAGGTAGGCCGAGGCGGCCGGGATGACCGACGGCGAGTCGACGCGCTCGTAGTCACAGCCGCTCGCGCGCTCGCGACCATCCGAGTCACCCAGGGGGAACGTCTGATACTCCGCGCCCGAGCCCGCGCCCAGGCCTTCCTGGTTGGTGCCCGTGTCGGACGTGTTCGGCGCGTCCAGGTTGCGCAGCAGGCCCTTGGCGCCGCCGGAGCCGGCGATGGACGTGGTGCCCGCGATGACCTGGCGCAGCTCCGCCCAGCGAAGGCCGTCCGCGCCCACCGTGTTGCCCGCGGCCAGGCGCGTATGCTGGTTGTTGCCCTGGCGCCAGTCGTGACGGTGCTCGTACTTCTCGTCCGTCCGGGCGAAGGGCGCCTTCTGGAAGGTGATGTGGTCGTGCGCGTTGATGAGACCCGGCGACACCACCGCCTGCGGGCAGGTCACCTGCGTGGCCGAGGCCGCGCCCGCGGCCTGCGAGCAATCACAGCTCACGCACTGGATGACCCCCGCGGAGTCCACGAGCACCTGACCGCCGTGATAGACCTTGTCCGGCGCCAGCACGATGCCGGTGAACAGCTTCGCCGCGTTCCCCGACGTCACCGTGCAGCTCCCCGTCGTCGGAGGAGGCAGGTTCGCCGCGGGGCACATCACGACGGTGCCGCCACCAGGACCCGCGTCGGGCTCACCCGGGCCGCCGTCGGGAGTCCCCGAGCCGCCGTCCGTCTCACCAGGACCCGCGTCGGGCTCCACCGAGCCGCCATCCGTCTCACCAGGACCCGCGTCGGGCTCCACCGAGCCGCCATCCGTCTCGCCCGGACCCGAATCGGGAGTCCCCGAGCCGCCATCCGTCTCACCAGGACCCGAATCAGGGGTTCCCGAGCCGCCATCCGTCTCACCCGGACCCGCGTCGGGCTCGACATTGCCGCCGTCCGTCTCACCCGGACCCGCGTCGGGCTCGACATTCCCGCCGTCCGTTTCACCGGGACCCGCGTCGGGCTCACCCGGGCCGCCGTCGCCTCCGCCCGGACCGGCATCCGGCTTCGGGGTCGGCTGACATGAGCTCTCACACCCATCGCCGTTGGTGGTGTTTCCGTCGTCACAGGCTTCGCCGCGCTCGACGACACCGTTGCCACAGACAGGACTGGGAGGATCATCATCGCCGCAGGCGGTGACGACCAGGAGTAGCGCCGTGAGCGGCGCCAGCAATTGGCGGAAAGACATGAAGGAGAGACTCCGAAGTAGGTGTGACCTGCGGGGGGGCCTGCAGCCTACAACCGTCGTTGCTCCTTCGAGCTGGCAAAATTTCAACATCGCCGTAGCAAATTGCCACCCACCGGGTGGGTTTCACCCCAGGGAAATTCAAGCAATTCAAAGATTTACGCGCAGGGCCGAGACAACCCCGCAGTCCCTGTTCCTTCGTGAGACATCCCAGACACAGACACAGACACTGCCTGTGTTTGCGCGAAGTCTCTCCGACACAGAAGAGTCACACCCGGCGTCACGACGAAGGAGGGGGTGCCTCCGCCGGCCGCAGCCCGTGGTCGATGAGGAAGCCGCGCACCGCGTCGGCGATCTCCGTCCCGGCCTCCAGCAATCCCGCGTGCCCCGCGTCCTCCACCAGCATCCAGTGGGCATGCGGCAGCGCGTCACGCATGCGCACCATCTCCCTCAGCGGGACGAGGGTGTCATGACGCGCGGCGATGATCTGCGTGGGAACCCGGACCTGGGGCAGCACATCCCACGCGTGCCCCTCCGCGAACCCACGCAGCGTGTACCAATAGGCCGTGGGGCTCATCGTGCGCAGCGCGTAAAGGAACTCGTCGATGTCGTCACGCGGAGCCCGGGGCCGAAGCGCACCCACCGCGCGGGCCAACGGATACGCCAGCCGGCTGCCCAGGAACGCGCGCACCACGGGCGTGGCCAGGGGTACCGCGGGTGTCGCCAGCCGGAGCGCCTCGCGCGCCGTTCCCAACAGGGTTCGCGCCGCCAGCCCCGAGTCCCCCGAGCCCGCCGCGCCCGGACTCCCCGCGATGAGCGTCATCGCCGGCACCAGGTCCGGACGGCGGCGATACAGCTCCAGCAGGACGCGCACGCCCATGGAGTAGGCCACCTGGTGCGGAGGCCGTCCGTCGCCGAGCGCCATCACCTCCTCCGTGACGCGCTCCAAATCCCCCACGTGCACGGAGAAGTCGTAGTCGCCACCGCGCGACTCCTCGCTGCCGCCGTGGCCCCGGTAGTTCCAGTGCACCACCCGGTGGTCCTGCTCCAGGCTGGCGACGACGTGGCGCCAGAAGTTCTCCGAGGAGCCGATGCCGTTGCTCAAAAGCACGGTGGCGCGAGGCTTGAGCACCTCGCCCGAGGACTCCTCGAGCAGATCCCCCAGGTGCGTATGCCAGGCCACCCGGGTTCCATCCGGAGCGACGACGAAGCGCGTGGTGCGACGGTAGGGCATGCCGCCCTCACCATGGTGCGGGGACGGCGAGCGCGCAAGCCGTGCGTGCCCCTGGCCCCCATCGCCACACTCCTCCACCCGCGGTGTCCGAGGTATGAGGGCGCATGCTTCGTGACGACGCGCAGGAGCTCGACCTCGCCCCGGTGCTGGCGCACTACGCCGAGCATGGCTATGCCCGGCTGGGCAGGGTCCTGGACGAGGAAGGCCTCGTGGCCCTGCGCGAGCGGGCGGACGACCTGATGCTCGGCCGCGTGGTCTACCCCGGCATGTTCTTCCAGCCGGACGCCGCCACCGGACGCTACGAGGACGCGCCCCTGGGCCTCGGGTGGCAGGGGCCCTCGCTGGACTACCGCAAGCTGGAGAAGCTGGAGAAGGACGCGCGCTTCCTCGCGTGGATGGAGAATCCGCTGTTCGAGCGCCTCGTCCGAGCGCGCATCCCCGGCGACATCGTCCTGTATCGCGCCATCCTCTTCCACAAGGGCCAGGCCGGCGGCAGCAACCTGCCCTGGCACCAGGACGGAGGTCGGCTCTGGGGACTCACCCAGGAGCCGGAGCTCCAGCTGTGGACCGCGCTGGATGACGCCCCCGAGGACGGCGGATGCCTGGAGGTGGTGCCCGGCAGTCACCGGCGTGGCCTGGTGACGGAGCTGGGCGGCGTCATCCCTCCGGACCAGGTGGCCGCCGAGGACGCGGAGCGCCGCGCGGTGCCCCTCCCCGCGCTCGCGGGCGAGGTCATCCTGGTGCACAACCACCTGTGGCACCGCTCCGGCCGTGGCCGCCCCGGCCTGAGGCGCCGCGCGTTCTCCGCCTGCTACATGAGCGCGGACACCCGCTGCGTGCGCAAGAAGAAGGCGCCCCGCGTGTTCCATCCGCTGTTCCGACACGGACGCGACTGACGTCGAACCTCAGCCCACCAGGTGCAACGGAGGGGGGCGCCCCAGCGCTCGCGCGCGGTGCCCCACCGGCAGGGAGACGCGGAAGGTGCTGCCCCGCCCCACCTCGCTCTCCACGGAGATGTCCCCGCCGAAGCCGGTGACGATGCCGTGGCAGATGGACAGCCCCAGCCCCGTGCCCTCCCCCACGGGCTTGGTGGTGAAGAACGGGTCGAAGATGCGCGCGCGCACCTCCGGCGTCATGCCCACGCCGGTGTCGCTCACCTCCACGATGACCCGGTCTCCCGAGGCGCGCAGCACCACGCGCACCTCGTTGTGCTCCGGCTTGCCCTCCGGAATCGCGTGCGCGGCGTTGATGAGCAGGTTGAGGAACACCTGTCCGAAGCGGCCCTCGCTGCCCTCCACCGGAGGCACGTCGCCGAAGTCGCGGATGATCTGCGCCCGCATCTTCAGCTCCCCGCGCGCCATGGTGATGGCGGACTCGAGCACCGCCTGCAGGTTGACGGCGGTGGACACCTCGTCGTCCCCGCGCGAGAAGGTCCTCAAATCCCGGACGATCTGCCGCACCCGGTGCGCGCCATCCACCGCCTCGCGCAGCACCTCCTCCATCTCGGACGTGCGCCCCGGAGGCAGCTCGCGCGTCACGTTCTGCAGCTCCACGGAGAGGAACGACAGGTTGGAGAGCACGAAGGCCAGCGGGTTGTTGATTTCATGCGCCACGCCCGCCGCCAGCGTGCCCACCGCGGCCAGCCGGTCCGACACCACGAGCTGCGCCTGCATCGCCTTGCGGTCCGTGACGTCCAATGACACACCCCCCAGGAGCCGCCGCCCCGAGTGCTCGCGCACGATGAAGCGGTAGGTGAGCCAGTGCCGCTCCGAGCCATCCGGCGCGGGAATCATGCCCTCCGTCGCGCTGGGCTCCCCCGACGCGAGCACCGCCTGATCCTCCCGCCGCACGTGCTCGGCCGAGGCTGCCGGCATCAGCCGCGCGTCGTCCATGCCCACCACGTCCGTGCCATCGGCCAGGCCGAAGAAGCGACGGTAGGGCTCGTTCACCCAGACACGGCGCCCCTGCGCGTCCTTCATGTACGCCACCGCGGGGCTGTGGTTCATGAAGGCCGCGAACAGCGCCTGGGACTCCTGCAGCGCCGCGAGCGCCGCCGCGCGCTCCTCCATCAACGCGTGTCGCGCCGCCGCCTCCGCCGCGTTCCCCATGGCCGCGCCCAACAGACCCGCCATCAGCTCCAGCGTGCGCACGTCCCGGTCATCGAACGCGTTGGGCAGGTGCGACGTCAGGTTCAACGCCCCCACCGGCCTCGCCTCGCGCCACAACGGCACGCAGACCATGGAGCGCGCGCCCACCTGCCGCGTGGCCACCACGTTGACGCGCACGTCGTCCTCGGTGTCATCCGTGCGCATCACCTCGCCGCGCAGCAGGCTGGTGCCGGTGAGGCTGCCCTCCACCTTCAACCGGAAGCCCATGTGCCGCCGCAGGCTGCCGGTGGCCACCCGGTACTCCACGTAGCCCTCCTCCAGCAGCGCCACCGCCGCGCCGTCCGCGCCGCACAACACCCGCGCGCGCTCGCACAACAGGCCCATCACCCCCGACAGGTCCAACCCCGCCAGCGCCACGTCCGCCTGCGTCTGGATGATGGAGGCCAGCCGCTCCATCTCTCCGCGCGCCGCCGCCTGGGTGCTCTGCATCTGCCGACGCCGCGCCGCCCGGCGCTCCAGCAGCAGCCTGCGCGCGCGCACCTCCACCGCGTGGAAGGGCGCCACGAGGAACTCCTCCACGCCCGCCGACAACAGCGGCGCGAGCGCCTCGTCCGTCGCCTCGTCGGCCAGCCCCAGCACCAGCGGATCCTCGGGCCGCGCGCGCCCACGCAGCGCATCCAGCCACCGCGCATCCGGCGCGAGCGACGCGGCCTCCACGATGAGCACGTCCACATGGCCGTGCACCAGCTCCGCGTCCGCCTCCGCCGCCTCGCCCCGGACGAGCACGTCCTGCCCCTGACGTCGGAGCTCCTCCGCGACGGGATGCTGCGGGTCCGCGCTGATGCACAGGTACCTCATCCGTTCGTTTCCACCTCGGCGAAGGTCCCTGACCGGCTTTGGAATGTTACAATCTAGCAGCAGAGGCAATCCACCGCGTCCGGTCCGACAGTGAGGGGCCGCGCCACCCCAGCGACTCTCAGCGGAAAAGAGGCCGTGCGTGCCGGGCAGTCCAGGAGTCGTCGTCGCCGAGCAACCCCACTACCTGCCCTGGGTGGACTTCTACGAGCAGACGGCGCGCGCGGACACGTTGCTGGTGCTCGACAACGTGCAATGGCTCCGGCGCGGCTGGCAGCGAAGGACGCGCGTGGCGCTGCCCGCCAACGTGCCCACACCTCCGCCCACCGAGCCCGGCTTCCAATGGCTGTCCATTCCGCTGGAGGACCCACATCGCGACACACTCATCGCCGACCTGGCGGTGGACTCGCGTCAGCCCTGGGCGCGCAAGCACCTGGACAAGCTGGTGACGCTGTACGGGCGGCGGCCCCATTTCGCCACCCAGGTGCTCCCGTTACTGGAGCCCTTCTATGACGGCGTGGCGACGGAGGCGGGCCCCGGCTCGCTCCTGAGGGTGTTGCTCGCGAGCACCGCCCTCTTCCACGCGCCGCTGGGACTGTCGCCGCGCATCCTGCTGGCCTCCACGCTGGAGAAGCAGGGCGACGAGAAGTCGGCGCGGCTGGTGGAGTACTGCCGACAGCTCCAGGCTCACACGTACTACTCGGGGCTGGGCTCGTCGCTGTACCTCCAGGTGGGGCTGTTCCGGAGCGCGGACGTGCGCGTGCTGTGGCAGCGCTTCCGCCACCCGCCCTACGAGCAGGGGCGCGACGGGCGCTTCGTGCAGGGGATGTCCATCGTCGACGTGCTGTCCAACGTCCCGCTGGACGAGGTGCGCCGGTGGTTGGAGCCCTCGCCGTGGGGCCCCTTCGCGCCGGCGCCCCCCGAGGAGCGCTGAGGGGCCGTCAGCCCGCGGAGGCCGCGGTGCTCTCCGCCGGTTTGTCGAAGCGCACGAAGTAGCTGCGCACGGCGGCGTCCAGCAGCGCCGGGTCCAGGCGCGGCTCCTGCCCCATGTAGTGGGACATGTCGATGACCTGGTCCAGCAGGTCTCGCGGCTGGCAGGCCGCGAAGGGACGCTGGGTGGGCCGGTAGTGCTGCTCGATGAGGTAGTCGACCGCGTTGGCGTTGTAGGCCACGCCGCGCTTGCGACACATCACCTCGAAGATTTGGTGGAACTGCTCCTCGTCCGGGCGCTGCACCTCCAGCTTGTAGCGGACGCGACGCAGGAAGGCGTCGTCCACGAGCGCGCTGGGGTCCAGGTTGGTGGAGAAGGCGGCGAACACGTCGAAGGGCACCTGCAGCTTCTTGCCGGTGTGCAGGGTGAGCATGTCGATGTCGCTCTCCAGCGGGACGATCCACCGGTTGAGCAGGTCCTTGGGGGAGACCTTCTGCCGGCCGAAGTCGTCGATGAGGAGCATCCCGTTGCTGGCCTTCATCTGGAACGGGGCCTCGTAGTACTTCACCTCCGGCGAGTAGACGAGGTCGAGCATCTCCAGCGTCAGCTCACCGCCCACGACGACGAGCGGCCGTCGGCAGCGCACCCAGCGCCTGTCGTACGAGGGGGCGCCCTCCTCCTCCACGGGCTTGTGGAGGTTGCTGTCGAAGACTCGCACCACGAAGTCGTCGATGAGGATGGCGTGGGGGATGAAGATGTCCCCGTCGAAGCAGTTCACCATGCCCTGGCAGATGGCTGTCTTTCCATTGCCCGGCGGCCCGTAGAAGAAGATGGCGCGCCCGGAGTTCATCGCCGGACCGATGCCGTCGTAGATGTAGTCGCGGATGATGAGGTCGCCGAACTTGTCCTGCATCCGCGCGCGGGTGATGCGATTGCCGCGCACCGTCTGCCGCTTCACCGCCGCCACGTACTCCTGGAAGGGCACGGGCGCCGGGCCGTTGTAGCGATTGCGGTCCGTGATCTGCCGGAGCACGTCCGTGACGAAGGGCGTGAGCTGGTAGATCATCGTCGACTTGCCCACGCCGGACGCGCCGCCGCCGCGGATGTCCACGTACTTCTGGCGGCGCAGGCCCTCGATGATGTCGTCGACGATGGACGTGGGCAGTTGCAGGCGGCTGGCCAGGTCCATCCCGCGCATCTCGCCGGCGAAGAACAGCGCCTTGAGCACCAGCTCCTCGACGAACGTGGCCGTGAGCCCCGTCTCGGACAGGTCGCGGGGCTGCGTGGGCCAGAAGCGGTCCGGAGCCCCCGGGCCGCCCGACTCGAGCGCGCGACGCGAGCCGGTGACGGCGGACCGGCGCTCCGGGCCTCCGTAGGCCGGCGGCGGCACCGTCCTGCGCTCGGCGCCCCCGAAGGCACCGCCGCTCGGGGCCGCGGCCTGGGGACGGCGCTCCGGGGAGCCCGGGGCGGCGGAGGGAGGACGGCGGGCGGCGCCCTCCTGGTTGGACACGATGACGGACGGGAGCCCGCCGGCCTGCTGCGGAGGACGGCGCTCGGCACCCTGGCCCGGCTGGGCGGTGCGCCGCTCGGTGGGGAACTCCGGATCATCCGAGGGCGGCGGCTGGGGTCGCATGGGAGCGCCGGGCCTGCGCTCGCCGAGCGCGGGGCCCGCGCCGGTCAACCCGCCGCGGGCGCGCGGGGGTGAGCTGAGGACCGGGCTGGGGATGTCGGACTGCGCGGGCGTCTCCGTGGGGGTGGCGCTGCGACTCGAATCGTCGCTCGACTCGCCCGCCGTCGGGGGGGACGGCCTCCTGAACAGGGTCATTCGGTGCTCGCTCCAGGGTGTTCGCCAGCGAGCCTACCCGAAATGACGGGGGACAACGAGGCGGCCGGGCGTGGGCCCCAGGCGCCATGATGCGCGCCCCTCCCCCACGGAGGGGGGCTGTCGCCGGCGTGGACGTCGGCGCGGGCCCGCCCATCACCCAGGAGCCACACCCTTGAAACACATCCTGACGCTGTTCACCCTGCCCCTGCTGTTCGTCGCCAGCGCCGCCGCGGCCCAGGGCGCGCCCGTCATCTCCTTCCACGCCGACTGGACGCTCGCCCAGTCCCGCACGCTGGTCGCGGGCGACGCGGTGCAGGTGGCCTACGACACGGGCCGGCTGCCGCAGTGCCGGCTCACCCTCCCGGATGGCACGCCGGGCTGGAGCCTCACCGGGCACTACCGCGTCAACGGCGGCCCCGAGGGCAGCTTCGACGTCGCGGGCCAGCCCACCGCCGGCGCGCTTCCCGTGGTGTCACTGCCCGCGGAGGGCACGCTGGCGCTGTGGTTCCGCGTCGCGAGCCCCGGCTGCGAGCACTACGACTCCCACTTCGGCTCCAACTTCCAGTTCGCCGTGCGCGCGGCGGGCACCGCGCCGACGCCGACGTGGGTGTTCCAGGAGGGCTGGCTCGAGTACACGGTGGGCACCGTGAAGGCGGGACAGCCCTTCGTGGTGGACTACGACATCGACCGGCTGCCCGAGTGCCGCCTGCTCTACAACGGCGCGCCCACGTGGGAGGTCTGGGTGCACTACCGCTTCGACAACGGCGTCACCGGCAGCCAGAGCGTCACGCAGGTCAGCGGCTACTCGCGCTACGCCGTCCCGGTCACGCTCACCGCGCCCGCGGGGGCCCGCGCCGTGACGCTGTGGTTCGAGAACTGGGACCGCGGCTACTGCCGCCGCTGGGACTCCCTGCACGGACAGAACTACCGCCTCGCACTGCAGCCGTAAGCCGCTCCTCCAGCCCCACCGAGATGACCCACGCGGTGGGGCGGACCCGGTTGCTTTTTGCGAAGCCCGGCGGTCAACTGCGCCGCTTTCGAACCAGGGGCCGGATGACAAACGACATGTTCAATCAAACACACAAAGCGTTGGCCCAGCATCTCAAGCCCCTGGTGAAGTCCGCGGCCCGCAACTTCATCCATCGCCTGGAGCCCTGGCTGGGGACGCCTCCCGCGGCGGCGCCCGCCCCCGCCGCTCCCGCTCCGGACCTCACCAGCGCCGTCTGGACGTTGCCGGACAGGCCCCTGACGGTGGCGCTCCCACCCGTCGCGGAGCTGCTCCGCGAGAAGCACGGCGGTGAGTCGCTCACCCAGGTCGCCAAGGGCCTCTTCGGCGACGACGGGACCGTCCAGACCGGCCTGCTCCAGGCGCTCTCCGAGGAGCAGCTCCAGGCCTACGTCGCTGCGGACACCTCCCCGCTTCCTCCCATGCAGGAGCGCGCCCACTACTTCGGCGAGCAGCACGTCAGCTACTGGCTCAATGGCCTGAGCGACTACCTGTTCCTGAAGGGACTTCTGAAGTCGGCGGGCATCGACCCGGAGGGACACTTCCGCTTCCTCGACTTCGCCTGCTCGTCGGGCCGGGTGCTGCGCCACTTCCTCGCGCATGCCCCCAAGGCGGAGGTTTTCGGCTCGGACATCTACTCGAACGCCATCCGGTGGATGAACCGGTACCTGTCACCGAAGGGCTTCTTCTTCCAGACGGCCATCGTCCCGACGCTGCCCATCCCCGACGCGTCCATCGACCTCATCTTCTGTGGCTCGGTCTTCACGCACATGGATGAGTTCGAGGAGTCGTGGCTGATGGAGTTCCGCCGCGTCCTCAAGCCGGGCGGCGTCGCGTTCATCTCCCTGCACACGGAGCGCACCTGGGACGCCATGGCCAAGGACGCGGGCCACCCCATCCGGCGCCACCTCCTCGAGCATCCGTATCGCAGCCTGGAGTCAGACACCCAGCCCGTGCCCTCGGCGTGGTTCGACCAGCCGATGCCTTCCGAGCGGGTGGTGCTGCGCTACATGCCCTCGCCCTTCCACAACATCCACACCTTCTACAAGGCGGACTACATCCGGACGAAGTGGGCGCGCTTCTTCGAGGTCCGCGAGCTGCTCCAGAAGGTCCATGGCGCGCACCAGGACGGTGTCGTGCTCATCAAGCGCTAGACGGCTCGCGCGCCGGTGGACCCGGTCGGCGCCCGCTCCAGCAATGAGCCGGGCGCCGACGCGTGGTGACTCAGAGCGCCAGGCTCTTCTCGATGTCCGCCAGCTTGAAGCGCGCCATCGCCAGGTTCGCGTTGGCGCGGTTCAGCGCGAGATAGAAGAACAGACCGTCACGCGTCGAGAGCGGCCGGATGATGTGGTACTGCTCGCCGAGCGTGATGAGGATGTCCTCGATCTTGTCCTTGATGCCGATGACACTCATCGCCTTCATCTTGGCGCGCACCACCTCGGTGTTCGCCGCCGCCGCCGTCTCGATGTTGAAGGCCGCGGTGCCGCCCTGGGAACCCAGACACATGCCGCTCTTCGCGTCCACCAGGCACGCCGCGAAGGCGCCTTCGATCTTCAGGGTCTCTTCCAGGGTCTGCTTCACGTTCGCCATGACTTCTCTTTCGACTGGGGGGTGGGTGGGGTGCTGCTCGACAGGGTGCACCAGCTCCTCCAGCGCGAACGTCAGCTGGCTGGAGTAGGTGCGCGGTTGGGGAACGAAGAGCGCCTGGGCGTCCGGCACAGCCAGCAGCGCCTGGACGTGGCCGGCCATGTGCTCGCGCAGCAGGTCGCGCAACGTCTCGCGCGGTACCAGCCCCCACGACACCAACACCTCGCAGAAGTTGCCGCCGCTCTTGCGGCACTCCGACATGACCTGCTCGACGTCGTCACGCGTGACGAGCTGCCGGTGGATCAACACCGACGAGAAGTTCTGCACGCCGGGCCCGTTCAGGACCGCCCAGGCCACCTTCTGTCCGACGATGAAGATCCGCCCGGAGATGCTGGCGGACTTCACCACCACCTCACCTCCCTGGTGGCTCTCCAGGGCCTCATGAAGGACCGTGCGCAGCACAGGCCGTGAAACCTGGGTCACCGTTCGGGATGCTGGTTCCATGGAGTGGGTCCGGGACGCACCAGGTGTACTGATCTGCATATTCATCGCTCTGCGGGCAACTATATCCAGTCGCCCCGCAATATCGCAACCCGACTGCATTTTTCATGGAAATCGGGCGATCTGGGTTCACCCTGCCCCAGACTCGGAGCGGATCCGACCCATCGCAGAGATCCACGGAGTTGGGAAGGAAATTTCCCGTAAGAATGCACACACGGAGTGCGTCTCGGCGCCACCCAACCCAGGAGGCATGGGCAAGGCTCACGGGAGCCGACAGACTGCCTGCTTCCCCGCCGTTCCCACCTGGAGACACCATGAAGAAGTTACCGCTCGGCGCGCTGTTGCTGGCCATCCCCGGAATGCTGTTTCTCGGACAGATGACGTACGCGACGCGGGCCCAGGCGCAGGAGTTCCAGGAGCGCCAGTCCTGCACCTTCCACTACTACGCCGACGCGACGTACACGACGCACGTGCTGTCGCTCACCTGCGGCTGTGGCGAGACCTCGTGCTCGGAGACCGAGGACGTCACGCCCTACGTCATCGCCGAGTGCAACGCCTGCTAGTCGCCGCGCCCGCGCCGTCACGGCTTCCCCGCACCGCGGGGGGCCGTGGTGGTTTGGTAACCAGACACCGCCTGCCCTATCATCGACAGTCGGGCCCGCGGCGGATGCCGGGGCCGTGTGCAATCCATACCGGCTGTCCGTGAGGCTTTCCGGTCATGAATGACATCCACTCGTTGCGGACCCATCTGGCCCTGAATGGCCGGATGCGGTTGGAGTTCCACGCCGCCCTGTCACGGTTCTTCAAGGAGCAGGGCGTCCCTCTCGACGAGCGGATCCTCGACTCCGCCACGCTGGCCACCGAGGAGGAGCTGATGGCGCGCTCCCTGGCGGCGGCCTCCCCCACCCCGAGCGCCCAGACCTACGCCGCGCCCTACGCGATGAGCGCCTACGCCGCGTACCCGTCCTATTGGGGCTGGGCGCCCGCCTGGTACGCCTACCCCTACGCCTCCTACTATCTGGCCTCGGGACGCTGATGGGCGCGCTCACCCCCGTGGAGGGTGCGGGCGGCATCCTCGAGTTCCCCGACGCGCTGACGGACACCCAGGCCCTGCTGGACCTGGCGCGCGAGCCGGACGGCTGGCAGCCCACGGCGAACGCGTCCGTCACGGACAAGCACGCGAACATGCGCACCCTGGAGATGACGCTTCCGGCGCTCGCGCCCTACCGTGCGCTGGTGGAGGGCCGTCTGCTCGACGCGGCGAACACGCGGTGGGGCCTGGCGTTGCGCGAGCACCTGCCCCAGGCGCACCTGGTCCGCTACGAGCCCGGGCAGATGTACCCGCCGCACTTCGACCACCTGGGCACCCCGGAGCGCTTCTTCACCGTCATCGGGTACCTCAACGACGACTACCAGGGCGGCGCCACCGTGTTCCCGGACCTGGACCTGCGCATCGAGCCGCGCGCGGGGAAGGTCGCCGTCTTCCCCTCGCATTACTGCCACTACCCGGCGGACGTCACCTCCGGCACCAAGTACGTGGCCGTCACCTTCCTGCTCGGAAGGCGCCCCGGCCCCCGCGTGTTCCGGCTGCCGACGCCCCGGCCCTGAAGGCGCCCGACGCTACGACTCCAGGACCTCCGGCCCCCGGAAGGCCCGATCATGCCCCAGCGACGGGAGCGCCCGGCGCGCCTCCTCCACGCGCGCCAGGTCGATCTCCGCCGTCACGAAGCCCGGCGAGTCCCCGCCCGCGTCCGCCAGCACCTCGCCCCAGGGGCTCACCACCAACGAGTGCCCGTACGTGCGCCGACCTCCCGCGTGGAGCCCCACCTGTGCGGGCGCGAACACGAAGCAGCCGGTCTCGATGGCGCGAGCCCGCAGCAGCACGTGCCAGTGTGCGCTCCCCGTGGGCACGGTGAAGGAGGACGGCAGCGTCAACAGCGTCGCGCCCGCACGGGCCAGCGCGCGCTGCAGGTGCCCGAAGCGCATGTCGTAGCAGATGCCCATTCCCAGCCCACCCCAGGGCGTGCGGGCCACCACCGCGCGCTCGCCCGGCCTGAAGACAGAGGACTCGCGGTAGCGCTCGCCGTTGGGTAACTCCGCGTCGAACATGTGAATCTTGTCATACCAGGCCACCACCCGCCCCTCCGGGTCGATGACATAGGAGCGATTGGCGCACCGCTCGCCCTCCACCTTGACGTGGATGGAGCCAATCAAAAACCAGACACCATGCTCCTTCGCCAGGCCCTTCGCCGACATCAGCCCGGGGTGGTGTTCCTCTGCCACCACCTTCGACAATGTATCCTCGTGGTTTGCCCCTAGGAGCGTGGAGTTCTCCGGCGTCATCACAAAGTTCGCGCCGGCCGCCAATGCCTTGCGCGCCTGCTCCTCGATGAACGAAATATTTGGCGCCATTTCATTGCGCGCATTCACCTGGATGAGGCCGACGATGAGCTTCGACATGTCTCTTTGGCTCCTTGACCAATAACGCGGTTGTCTTTATATACCGGCTTTCGGAAAGGGGCCTCGTTCCGCTATGTCCAACGCACTCGACGTGGACGGCTTGGAGGGCGACGGTCGGGAGGGCAAAGCCAGACGCCTGGCGATTGAGAGCCCCTTCCTCCGTCGGATGCAGCGCAGGCACTTCTTCCTGTTCAACGTGGGCCCGCTGCTCGGGACGCTCGCGGCGGTGGGCTGGGCCTTCGTGCGGCCCATCGGCGCGCTGGAGTTGGGGTTGTTCGGGGTGATGTGGCTCATCACCGGCCTGGGCGTGTCGGCGGGCTACCACCGCTTCTTCACGCACCGGTCCTTCAAGGCGCCCACGCCCGTGCGCGTGGCGCTCGCCATCATGGGGAGCATGGCGGCGCTGGGGCCCGTCATCTCCTGGGCGGCCATGCACCGGCGCCACCACCGGCTGGCGGACCGCCCCGGGGACATGCACTCGCCCAACCTGCATGGCGCGGACTTCGGAGGCCGGGTGCGCGGGCTGGTCCACGCGCACTTCACGTGGATGCTCCAGCACGAGTACCCGAACATCGTGCACTACGTGCCCGACCTCTTGGAGGACCGGGCCATCGTCCGCGCCTCGCGCCACTACCAGACGTGGGTGGTGCTGGGGCTCCTCGTGCCGACGGCCATCGGCGCCCTGGTGACGAGGACCTGGGAGGGCGCGCTCGCGGGCTTCTTGTGGGGAGGCGTGGTGCGGATGTTCGTGGTGGCGCAGTCCATCTCCGCGCTGAACTCCATCCTGCACACGCTGGGCTCCCGGCCCTTCCAGTTGAAGGACAACAGCCGCAACAACCCGCTGTTGGGGATGCTCATCTGGGGCGAGGGCTGGCACCACAACCACCACGCGTTCCCCCGGTCCGCCTCGTTCGCCCTGGCCTGGTACCGGGTGGACCTCTCCTACTGGTTCATCCGCCTGCTCGAGAAGCTCGGGCTGGCCACGAACGTCATCGTCCCCACGCCAGAGCAGAAGGAAGCACGCCGCGCCCGCGCGGCCATCAAGGACAGCAACGCCCACCTACAGAGGAACGAAGCGACCCATGGAAGCCAAGGCTCATGACGCGGCGTCGATTCAGTCGTGGTGCATCAACTACGTGGCGAGGATTCTCGACACAGCTCCGGGCAACATCAATCCCAACGTGGAGGTGGAGCGCCTGGGCCTGGACTCGTCCACGGCCGTGGCGTTGATCATGTCCCTGGAAGAGCATCTGGGCATCGAGCTGATGCCGGAGCTGCTCTTCGAGTACCCCACCCTGGCGTCCATCTCCAAGCACCTGGCCACGAAGCTGCCCGCCGCGGCGGGAGGCGCGTGATGGGCAGCCCCGCTCGGGTCGACGAAGCGCCCACCGGCACCGCCGCCGCGCTCCGGGAGCGAGAGGGCGACAAGTACGGCGGCTCGCAGGAGGGCATCCAGGCGCACTACGACCACGACGCGCGCTTCTGGGAGCTGGTCCTCGGTCCGACGATGACCTACTCCTGCGCGCTCTTCGAGGACCCGGACGAGCCGCTGGAGCGGGCGCAGATCCGGAAGATCGACTGGCACCTGGCGAGCGCCAACGTGGCCAACGCGCGCACGGTGCTCGACGTGGGGTGCGGCTGGGGCTCGGTGCTGCGGCACACCTCCGCGCGCCCCTCCGTGGAGCGCACGGTGGGCCTCACGCTCAGCCCGCTGCAGGCCGACTACCTGCGCTCGCTGAACCTGCCCCGGGTGGAGGTGCGGGTGGAGAACTGGGCCACGCACGAGCCCGCCCGGCCCTACGACTCCATCATCTCCGTGGGCGCGCTGGAGCACTTCGCCAAGCGCGAGGAGACGCCCGAGGAGAAGGTCGCCGTCTACGCGGACTTCCTCGCGCGCTGCCACAAGTGGCTCACGCCCTCCGGCCGGCTCTCTCTGCAGACCATCGCCTTCGGGGACATGCGGCGCGAGGACGCCAGTGACTTCATGAACCGGGAGATCTTCCCGGACTCGGACCTGCCCTTCCTCGGTGAAATCGTCGCCGCGGCCGAGGGCCTGTTCGAGATCGTCGCCTTCCGCAACGACAGGCTCCACTACGCGCGCACCTACGACCGGTGGGCCACCAACCTGCGCCGTCACCGCGAGGAGGCGGTGAAGCTCGTCGGGGAGGAGACGGTGGCGCGCACGGAGCGCTACTTCAAGCTCACCTCCATGGGCTTCCGCCTGGGCAAGCAGCACCTGCTGCGCTTCATGCTGCGGCCCATCTCGCCCCACTGGTCCGTCAACGGCGCCGACCACTGGGGACCCCGGGGCTCCTGAGCCATGACCCTCCCCTCACCCTGGCTGCGCCACGCGGAGGGCACGGCGCCGCCCTCGGCGCGCCTGTTGTGCCTGGGCCACGCGGGCGGCGGCGCCTCCAGCTTCAACGGCTGGCGCGCCGTCCTGCCCGACTGGCTGGAGCTGGTGAAGGTCCAGCTCCCGGGCCGCGAGGACCGCAGGGACACGCCTCCGTGTGAGCGGATGGAAGAGGTCCTGCCTGGGTTGTTCGCCCAGGTGCGCGCGCTCCTGGACCTGCCCCTGGTCATCTACGGGCACAGCATGGGCGCGCTCATCGCCTTCGAGCTTTCGAGCGAGCTGCGCCGCCAGGAGGAGCCCCCGCCGCTGGCGCTCTTCATCTCCGGCCGCCGCGCGCCGCACAAGCCGCTGCGGCCCGCGCACGAGCTGCACACGCTGCCGGAGCTGGAGCTGGTGGACCGGCTCCACGCACTGGGCGGAATCCCTCCGGGGCTGCTCGGTACCGCGAAGCGTCGCGAGTACTACCTGCCCACCATCCGCGCGGACCTCGCCCTGTCGGACGAGTACGCGTACCGCCGGGAGCCTCCGCTGCCGTTCCCGCTGCACACGTTCATCGGCGAGCACGACAACCTGGTGGTCCGCGAGGACTGGGAGGCCTGGTCCGAACTGGCGGGAGGAACCTTCACCCGGCGGGTGCTCCCGGGCGGCCACTTCTTCGGCAAGGAGGGCCAGGCCGTGCTCATCACCTCCATCGTGGAGGGCGTCCGCGCGACGCTGTCCGCGTCCACTCCCACGCCAATGAGGTCCGCATCATGAAGCTCATGCGCGCCGCCTTCGCGGAGGCCATCGGCGAGCCCCTGAAGCTGCGCGAGGTCCCCATCCCCGAGCCCGGCCCCGGCGAGGTGCTGGTGCGAATCGCCGCCAGCGGCGTCTGCCACACGGACGTGAGCATCCTCGACGGCGAGTGGCCAATGAAGAAGCCCCGCTTCCCGGTGGTGCTGGGCCACGAGGCCACCGGCTACGTCGCGGGCCTGGGCGAGGGCGTGCGCACGCACAAGGAGGGAGACCGTGTCGGCGTGTTCTGGCTGAACTCCGCCTGCGGCACGTGCGAGGACTGCACCACGGACCACGAGCCCCAGTGCGTGCGCCAGGTGGGCACCGGCTACAACGTGAACGGCACCTACGCGGACTACTGCGTGGTGTCCGAGTCCTTCGCCGTGCCGCTGCCGGACGGGCCCTCCCTGGAGGAGCTGGCGCCCATCCTCTGCGCGGGCGTGACGAGCTACAAGGCGCTGAAGACGCTCGGCGCGCGGCCGGACTCCTGGGTCGTCGTCTCCGGCGTGGGCGGCGCGGGCCACCTGGCCATCCAGTATGCGACGGCGCTGGGGCTGAAGGTCGCCGCCATCGACGTGAGCGCGGAGAAGGCGGCGCTGGCCGAGTCGCTCGGGGCGAGCTTCACCGTCAACGCCGAGAAGGAGTTCCCCGTCAACCGCATCGTCCACCGCACCGGGGGCGGCGCGCATGGCGTGGTGGTCACCACGGGCGCGGCGAAGGCGATGGAGCAAGGCGCGCGGATGCTCCGGCGGGCCGGGACGCTGATGGTGGTCGGCGTGGCGCCGGAGCCCCTGCCCTTGTCCGTGTTCGACCTGGTCATCAAGGGCCTGTCGGTGCGCGGGACGCTCATCGGCACCCGGCAGGACGTGCGCGAGGCGCTGGCGCTGGTGGCCGCCGGCAAGGTGCGGCCGTTGGTGGAGAGCAGGACGCTGGACGACGTCAACGGCGCCATCACCGCGCTGCGCCAGCGGCAGGTCCAGGGACGCCTGGTGTTGAGGATGACGTAGCACGCGGAGGAGCCCCATGGCCCACGTCGAGCAGGTCGCAGGCAAGCGGGACAAGAAGGCGGTGAGCAGCCCGTATCTGCACAAGCTGCAGCGCCGCCACTTCGTCCTCTTCGACATCCTCCCCACGCTGGGCACCGTGGGCGCGCTTTGGCTGGCCTTCACCGTGCGGCCGCCCACGGCCCTGGACCTCACCCTCTTCGCGGTGATGTGGGCACTGACGGGCTTCTCGATCAGCATCGGCTTCCATCGGCTGTTCACCCATCGCGCCTTCAAGACGAGCGCGCCCGTGCGCGTGCTGCTCACCGTCTTCGGCTGCATGGCCGCGCGCAGCTCCATGATTACGTGGACGTCGCAGCACCGGCGCCACCACGAGCTGGCGGACCACGAGGGCGACGTGCACTCGCCCAACCTGTTCGGCCAGACGTGGCGCCTGCGCCTCAAGGGCCTCTGGTACTCGCACTTCAGCTGGATGCTCAAGCACGAGTACCCCAACGTGGTGCACTACGTGCCGGACCTGTTGGCCGACAAGGCCATCATGAAGGCGGACCGGGGCTACCTGCGCTGGGCGGTGCTGGGGCTCGTCCTGCCCGGTGTCATCGCCGGCGCGCTGACGCAGAGCTGGCTGGGCGCGCTCACCGGCTTCTTGTGGGGCGGCGTGGTGCGCCAGTTCGTGGTGGCCCAGCAGGTGTCCGCGCTCAACTCGCTGACGCACATGTTCGGCACGCGGATGTTCAAGATGAAGGACAACCACAGCCACAACAACGCCCTCTTCGGCCTCATCACCTGGGGCGAGGGCTGGCACAACAACCACCACGCGTTCCCGGACTCGGCCAACTTCGGGTTCCGCTGGTACCAGTTGGACCCGGGCTATTGGATCATCCGCGTCATGGAGGCGGTGGGGCTCGTCTGGGACGTGAAGCGTCCGGACGCCGAGCGCATCGCCGGACGCATCCAGCGCCTGGAGGCGCTCGACGAGCCCGCCGCCGAGCCCACCGCTGGCGCCCGGATGCCAGGCTGAGTCCCCCGTTCCCCACGACCTGCTTGCGCGAGGCTTCCATGCAGACCCGCTACCCCTCCCTCGTCACCGCGCTGCGCACCCACGCCTCCGACCACCCCGAGGACCGCGCCTACGTCTTCCTCGGCGAGCGCGGGGAGGAGGCCTCCGTCCTGACGTACGCGGAGCTGGACCGACGCGCCAGCGCGCTCGCCAGGGTGATGGCCGCGAAGGCGGGCCCCGGTGAGCGCGCGCTCCTGGCCTTCCCCCCGGGCCTGGAGTTCCTCGTCGCATTCTTCGCCTGTCAGTACGCGGGAATCGTCGCGGTGCCCACCATCCTCCCGCGCCAGATGCGCCTGCGCGACTCCAGCATCTCCATCGTCGAGGACTGCGCGCCCAGGCTCGGCCTCACCACCGCCGCGGCCCGCGAGGCCGTGAGCGCCGCCTACGCGCAGGTGCCCGCGGCCCGGAGCATGGAGTGGCTGGGCGTGGATGCGCACGCCACGGACGACAGCGGGCCGCCGCTCGCGGTGAAGGAGCCGGATCCGAACGCCATCACCCTCCTGCAATACACGTCCGGGTCCACCTCGGCGCCCAAGGGCGTGATGGTCAGCCACGGCAACCTGTGCGCGAACGTGGAGATGATCAGCCAGGGTGGCGACCTGTGGCGTCACGCGACGCGCGTCGGGTGGATTCCGATGTACCACGACATGGGGCTCATCTTTAACGCGCTCCAGAGCGCGTACGTCGGCGCGCAGTGCGTGCTGATGTCGCCCCAGGCCTTCGTCGCGCATCCGCTGTCGTGGCCTCGTGCCATCAGCACCTACCGGGCGGAGATGGCCATCGCGCCGAACTTCGCCTACGACCTGTGCCTCGAGAAGTACGACGCGGAGCGGATGAAGGGCGCGGACCTGTCGTGCTGGGAGCTGGCGCTCAATGGCGCGGAGCCCGTGCGTGCCAGCACCATCACCCGCTTCGCGGAGGTCTTCGCCGCCCACGGCCTCCCCCGCTTCTCTCCTCGCCCCACCTACGGCATGGCGGAGGCCACCCTTCAAATCTCCGTGGGCAAGCGCGGCAGTCCGCCCCGGCTGTGGAACGTGGGGCGGGAGTCGCTCCAGAAGGACCGCGCGCTCGCGCCCGCGCCCGGTGAGCGCTCGCAGGACCTGGTCGGCTGCGGCAGGGCCCTCACCGGTGAGAAGCTGGCCATCGTCGCGCCCGACTCGCACCAGCGGCTCCCCCCTGGCCACGTGGGGGAGATCTGGGTGCACGGCCCCAACGTCGCGCACGGGTACTGGCGGAAAGCGGACGCCACGCGGGAGATCTTCGAGGCCCGCATCGTCGGCGAGGACGGCGCCACGTGGCTGCGCACCGGCGACTTGGGTTGCATGGACGACACCGGCGAGCTGTTCATCACCGGTCGCCTCAAGGACATCCTCATCATCCGGGGCTCCAACTTCTACCCGCAGGACCTGGAGCTGACGGCGGAGAAGAGCCACCCCGCGATTCGCCGTGGCCACTCGGCCGCCTTCACGCTGGAGGGCTCCCAGGAGCAGGAGCAGCTGGTCATCGCGTGCGAGGTGCGTGAGGACCAGGTCGCCGGCCTGGACGTGGCGGACGTGGTCGGCGCGGTGCGGCGCGCGGTGGTCCACGAGCACGAGCTCACCACCTACAAAGTGCTCCTCACGACCTCCGGGGCAATACCGCGCACCACCAGCGGGAAGATACGACGCAAGGCCACCCGTGAGCTCTGGCAGAAGGAGCAGCTGCCCCTCGTCGGTCAGAGCTAGCGGGAGGAGGATGGCATGGGAGCGATTCGACGACTGGAGCCCACCGACCTGCCCGCCGCGGTCCGCATCTGCAACGCGGAGATTGCGCGCGGTGGGTCCACCTGGGGACCGGTGGAGCTGACCGCCGACCAGCTGGGGGCGCGGCTCTCCGGCGGGCCCCGGCCGCTGGAGTCCTGGGTTTATGAGGACACGCCGGGCGAGCTCGCGGGCTGGGGCGCGCTGACCAGCCACACGCAGCGCGACATCTACGACACCATCGCGGAGGTGGCGCTCTTCGTCGACGAGCCCAAGCGCCGCCATGGCATCGGCCGGGAGCTGGCGCAGCACGCGCTGGGACGCGCGCGAGCGCTGGAGCTGCGGGCGTTGGTGGTGCTCGTGCAGCCCACGCCCGCGTTCCTCATCGCGTGGTGCGTGCGGCAGGGCTTCCGCAACGTGGGCTGGCTCAAGGGCGTGGTGCCCGTGGGCGCCGAGTGGCGTGACACCCTCGTCTTCCAGAGGACGCTGACATGATGAGGCCCGCCGAGGAGCGAGACGCGCCCGCGCTGGCGCGCATCTACAACCAGGCGATGAAGCCGGGCATCTACGCCGTCCCGGTGAACAAGCCCGTCACCGCCGAGGACCGCGTCGCGTGGCTCAAGCGCTTCCAGCCCCCCTTCGGCGCGTGGGTCTACGAGACACCGTCCGGAGACGTGCAGGGCTGGTGCTCGCTCATCCCGTTCGCCGTCCGGCCGTCCTACCCGGGCATCGCGGAGATCTCCGCGTACGTGGACGAGACGCATCGCGCGAGCGGCATCGGTGGGCTGCTCCTGGCGTGCCTGGTGTCCGAGGCGCGCAAGCGCGGGCTGCGCTCGCTGGTGTCGCTGGCGTTCGAGAAGAACGTGGTCAGCATCTCCGGGTGTCTGCAGGCGGGCTTCCGGCCCATGGCCCTGCTCCCGGACGTGGCGACCTTCGGCGACCACTTCGAGACCGTGGCGTGGATCCAGAAGGACCTCCTGGAGGAGGACCCGCCCGCGCTGCGTCACCTGCTGGAGAAAGGTTCATCGAGTCGAGGAGGCGCACGGTGATTCGTTTCGAGGAGACGTTCGTGGGTGACGAGCCGCTGCCTCGGGTCTGGCGCATCACCCAGGGACAGGACGCCTCGCGCGAGCAGATGGTGGGCTGGCTGCGCGAGCACAAGGGCGCGCTCAACGCCGCACGAGACACGCATGGCGCGGTGCTGGTGCGCGGCTTCCAGGCGCTGGACTCCGCGCCGGCCTTCGCGGACGTGCTGGGCGCCATCGCCAATGACTTGATGGAGTACGTGGGTGGCACGGCGCCTCGCAAGGTCGTCCACGGCCGCGTCACCACGGCGTCCGGACTGCCGGGGACCCACTCACTCGCGCTGCACCAGGAGATGGCCTACCAGGCCAGCCGTCCCGACGCGCTGGCGTTGTTCTGCGAGGTGCCTCCCGACGAGATGGGCGAGACGCCCCTGGCCGACGCGCGGAAGGTGACCGAGCGGCTGGACCCGGGCGTGCGCGCGCGGTTCGACGCCCAGGGGGTCGGCGTGCGGCGCGCCCTGCGCAGCCCGTCGACCGGCGAGGAGAACAGCATCCCCCGCCCCTGGAACCAGGTGTTCCTCACCACGGACCGGGATGAGGTGGAGCGCATCGCGCGCGAGAAGGAATGGAAGGTGGAGTGGCGCCCGGACGAGTCGATGCTGCTGTGGCAGCAGGTGCTCCCCGCCTTCAAGGCCCACCCGCGCACCGGTGAGCGCGTCTGGGCGAACCAGGTCCACTACCACATGCCGGAGTGCATGGTGCGCTGGGCGCTGCGCGATGGACGCTCCGCGGACGTGGCGGACCTGCGTCGACAGATGGCCGAGACGCCGGAGCTGATGGACCACTGCTTCCACCGCGACGGCACCCGCGTGTCCGCCGAGGACGCGGAGCATGTCTGGGACGTGCTCGAGCAGTCGGAGGTCCCCTGGCGTTGGGAGCGCGGTGACGTGCTGCTGCTCGACAACGTCCTGGCCATGCACGGCCGTCGTCAGTACCGGGGCCAGCGCCGCATCCTCGTCGGGATGATCAAGGACTGACGATGCCCCCCTCCTTCTCCCATCTGGTGGCCTCGCTGAACCTGTCGCAGCCGTTCCCGGGGCGTCGGGAGCTGGAGCGCAAGCGGGGACGCCCCTACCGGCTGCGGCTGGGCGCCAACGAGTGCCTGTTCGGCATGTCCCCCGCCGTCTCGCGGGTGCTGGCCACGCGCGGCGGAGAGCTGCCCTACTACTCGGACCCCGCGCAGCTGGAGCTGCGGACGGCGATTGCCCAGGGCCGGGGACTGACGCACGAGCACGTGGTGGTGGCGGAGGGAATCGAAGGACTGCTCGGCCTCTTCACGCGGGCCTACCTGGACCCGGGCGACACCGCGGTGACGTCGCTCGGCGGCTACCCCAGCTTCGACTACTACGTGCGCGGCTGTGGCGGGCGGCTGGTCCATGTGCCCTACACGCGCGCCGGATGGAACGACCTGGACGCGCTGGTCGACGCCGCGCGACGGCAGCGCGCGAAGCTGCTGTACCTGGCCAATCCCGACAACCCCACGGGCACGCACCATGGCCCCGCGGAGCTGGAGCGGCTGCTGGACCAGCTCCCCGAGGAGTGCCTGCTGCTGCTCGACGAGGCCTATGTCGAGTTCGCGGACCCGGGCAGCGTACTCCCCTTCACGCGCAGCCGCCCCCACCTCGTGAGGCTGCGCACCTTCTCCAAGGCCTATGGCCTGGCGGCGGCGCGCGTGGGCTATGCGCTCGCGTCGCCCGAGCAGGTGTCGACGCTGGACCGCATCCGTCAGCACTTCGCCGTGAGCCAGCTCTCCCAGGAGCTGGCGCTGGCCGCGTGGCGGGACGTCGACTTCCTGGGCCAGGTGATTGGCGCGACGCGCGAGGGGCGGGAGCACTACGCCGAGCTGGCCCGGCGCGTGGGAGCGACGGTGCTCCCCAGCTCCGCCAACTTCGTGAGCTTCGACTTCGGCGGCACCACGCGGGCCCGAGCGGTCGCGCGCTGGCTGGACGAGAAGGACATCCTCGTGCGCCATCCGTCGGAGCCCTTCGGTCAGCTCGTGCGAATCACCGTGGGTCCGCTGGCGGCCCGGGAGCTGCTGGCGGAGGTGCTCGCCTCCGCCCCGAGTCCATGATGCGCCCGCTCACTCCGGGCGCTGGACCTCGAACACCTTGCCCGGATTGAGGATGCCATGGGGGTCCAGGGCCTGCTTGAGGACGCGCATCACGGACAGCTCGGCCTCGCTCCGCGAGCGCCACAGGTGCCCCTTCTTGAGCAGGCCGATTCCATGCTCCGCGGAGACCGAGCTGGTCTGCCGCTCCATCGTCCCATAGACGATGTCGTCGACGTCGCCGTGCGCGTCCGAGCCTCCCGCGCCGATCGACAGGTGCAGGTTCCCATCCGCGAGGTGCCCGAAGACATGGCAGTGGTGCGCGGCGCCGAAGCGCTCCGCGAGCCGCGCCTTCACCCGCGCGACATAGTCCTCCATCGCGTCGAGGGGCAGGCTGACGTCGTAGGAGAAGACGGGGCCGGTGCGCTTGAGCGGGTCCAGCTCCTCGCGCAGGCCCCACATCTCGCGGCGCTGCAAGGCGCTGGTCGCCACCGCCGAGTGGGCGATGAGCCCCTGGGACTCCGCCTGGGCCAGGGCCGCCAGCAGCGTCTCGCCGCCCTCCTCCGCCCGGGGCCCCATGGTCTCCACCAGGACGTAGTACTCACACCCGGCGGGCAGGATGGGCCGGCCGCGCGAGGGCGGCGTGGTCATCAAGTCGTAGAACGAGCGCCACATCACCTCGAACGAGGTGAGCTCGCCCTGGAGGTTCGCCTCCATCACGCCGAGGAAGCGGGCCAGTCGCTCGAAGCCATCCACCGCCACCAGTGCCGTGTGGTGCCCCCGAGGCAGCGGCCGCAGCCGCAGCACCACCCGCGTCACCAACCCCAGCGTGCCCTCCGAGCCGATGAACAGGTGCTTCAGGTCATAGCCCGCGTTGTTCTTGAGCATCTTCCCGCGCGAGTCCACCACCGTGCCGTCGGCCAGCACCGCCTCCAAGCCCAGCACCGCCTCCCGCATCATCCCGAAGCGCAGGACGCGCGTGCCGCCCGCGTTGGTGGCCACGGTGCCTCCCACGGTGGCGCTGCCGCGAGCCCCCAGGTCCACGGGCACCATCAGCCCCACCTCCTCCGCCGCCTCCTGCGCCGCCTGCAACGGCACTCCGGCCTGCGCCGTGAGGCAGCGATTGAGGACGTCCACCTCCTCGATGCGCCGCATCCGGTCGAACGCGAGCGCCACCTCCTCCACCCCGCACACCGCGCCGTGCACCAACCCCGTCAGCCCCCCCTGCGCGACCACCGGTCGACGGGCCTGATGACACAGCGCGAGCGCCCGACTCACGTCCTCGGTGTCACGGGGGAGCAACAGCACGGACGACCGGCTCCCCGGCGCCATCCGTCGGGTGGCATCCGCCCCCGTCAAGACAGACTCCGGTCCGATGGACTGCCGCAGCTGAGCAATCAATGGCTCCATGGCTGTTCTCTCTCCAAAAGGAAACACTCCACCCCGGGCCACGCATTGACCGTGACAATCCTTTACAATAGCATGCTCCATCTTTCCGGGAGGGACTCATGACGAATGGGCGGCCTGGGGCTTCCGCGGACTCCGTCTACAAGCAATTGGAGTCCGCCTACAATGCATTCATGCTCGAACTGGGAGGGTCCTCGAACGAGGCCCAGCGGCGGGTCTTCATGGCCGCGCAGCAACCCTGGGACGGTGGCAAGGATTACGCCACCGTCCACGCGGAGCATCGACAGAGGATCGACGACGCCTGGAAGGACGTCGACCTCTCCAAGCGATATCTGAATGCATTGAAGGATTACAAATCCGCGGTCGAGAAGATCATGGCCAACACGGATGTCCATGCCCTGGACTCGATTGCGCTGATGGCCTGGTCGCAGACCTTTCATCACATCGCCATGTATGGCTATTGGCTGAACGACCCGGGGGTGCTGGGGAAGAGCGACACTCCCTCGGGAGGTGCTGATCGCATCGAGCCGGATCCCAGCAGGAAGCCCACGCCGCCTCCCGCTCCCCCGAAGTAGCCCGAGCGCGCTCCGTGAGCCGCACGGTGCTGATGTTCGGAGCGGAGAGCCTGCTCGGCAGTCACCTGGTGGCGGAGGCGTTGTTGTCGCCCCGGGAGCCGGGGGAGTTCATCCACTGCGGGGTGTCGAGCACGCCGCTCCCGGGAGCCCGCACGGGCCCCCTGGAGGCCATCCGTCACGCCGCGAGACACCTCGCGCCGACGATGTCGGAGGGCGTCCGCGAAGAGCTGCTGGCCACGCGCCTGCGCTGGGTCCTCCCGGGCGAGTGGGACACGCCGGTGGACGAGCTGTGGTGTCTGTCCTCGGCGGCCCTGGCGACGTTGCCACGCTCGCGCGTCGGCGAGCTGAACCTGGTGAGCGAGCCCTCCGTGTCGACGGTGGAGCTGGAGCGTCAGCTCGCCGAGCAATGCGGGGCACGGGACATCCCCTGGCGGCTGCTGCGCCCGGGGCTCCTGCTGGGCGTGCCCTCCGAGGACGGCACGGGCTGGAGTGAAGGACTGCTGCCGCTGCTCTCGGTGCTGCACACGCTGAAGCACGAGGTCGAGGAGCGCGCCCCCGAGTACTTCGACCACCACGCGCTGCGGATACGCGCCCCCATCGACGCGCGGCTGAGCGTCTTGCCGGTCCACCACGCCGTGAAGCTGGCGCGCGGACTGGCGAGCCGCCCCGACACCCGAGGCCGTGTCCTCGACCTGGTCTCGTCCGCGCCCCTTCCCTTCGCGGAGCTCTGCGAGCATCTGGGCCTGGAGTACGGGCTGAGCCTGCTCGCCGTCGACGAGCATGAATCCCTGGCGCCCGTGGACCAGCTGTTCCAGCTGCGGCTCCGGGACCTCGAGCGCCACCTGCACATGTCACCACCTGGAGGCTCCGAGCAGCTCTACGCCCTCGCGGGCGTGGAGCCGCGAGCGCTGACGATGGAGCCCAGGGCCTGGCAGTCGATGTTCCGCGCCGTGAGGAAGGCCCAGGACGTGGCCCGCATGGAGCGGCTGCGTCGGGCCGACACGCTCTGGTCCTCGCTGCGGCGCTCGACGGTGGCCGTCGGTGGCGACTCGAAGCTGGAGTGCCTCGCGGGAGGCATGGGTGAGCCCCCGGTGGTCATCCTCAATGCGTTGGGACAGGGCCTGCGCTACTGGGCGCGTCTGGTGGAGCGGCTGCTCTCCAAGGGGCGCCGCGTCCTGCTCTGGGAGCCACGGGAAGCGACGCGCCCTCTCCTCCTCGAGGACCAGGTGAAGGACCTGGAGGCGGTGCTCGGCGCGGAGGGCGTGTCCCGCTGCCACCTGGTGGGCTGGTGCACGGGCTCCTCGGTGGCGGTGGAGTTCAGCCTGCGGCACCCGGACGTCGTCGTCTCGTCGGTGTTCCTCAATCCGTCGTTCAAGTGCGACGGAGGCCCGAAGGAGCTGGACACCGACTACGAGGAGACGCTGGAGCCGCTGTTCCGGATGCTCGTCCGGCGCCCGGCGATGGTGACCTCGGTGATGAACTCCTTGAGGACCCGCGCGAGCGCGCTTCCTCCCGAGTCCACCGAGGTCCTCTCGCTGATGAATCGGGACCTCGTGGCGGAGGTGCTGGCGCCGTTCCGGACGGAGGCGTCCACGCTCGACTACGCCCGGCAGCTCATCGACTTCTGGGCCTATGACGTCCGGGCTCGGGCCCGTGAGGTCCGCGCGCCCGTGCTGCTGTTGGGGGGAGAGCTGGACCGGGTGGCCTCGGCCGCGGCGGCCTGTGAAGTGGCTCGGCGCTTTCCCGACGGACGCTACGTGGAGGTCCACGCGGGCACGCACTACTGCCTCTATGACCGACCCGCGCTCGTCGCCGAGGTGATGGAGCGGTTCTTCGCGGACCCGCGCCAGGTGGATGGCCTGTCCGGAGAAGTGGAGCGCGTGACATGAGCCAGCGCGTCGGCGAGCGCATCGCCAACCTCTCGCCCGAGAAGCGCGCGCTGCTGGAGCGCCGCCTGCTCAAGCCCTCCGTCGCGCCGGACCGCATCCCGAGGCGGCCCGCGGACTCCGGTCCACCACCGCTGTCCTTCGCGCAGCAGCGACTGTGGTTCCTGGAGCAGCTGGAGCCGGGCAATCCGTTCTACAACCTGCCGCTCGCCACGCGCTTCCGGGGCCTGCTCTGGCCGTCCAGGTTGGAGGAGGCGCTGAACGAGGTGGTGCGCCGTCACGAGGTGCTCCGGACCACGTTCGTCCTCCAGGACGGAGAGCCGACCCAGCGCGTGGCGGCGCACCGCGCGCTCACGTTGCCGGTCGTCGACCTGAGCGAGCTTCCCGCCGAGCAGCGAGAAGCGGAGGCCGCGCGACGCACCGCCATCGAGGCCCATCGGCCCTTCCTCCTCACCGAGGAGCCGCCGCTGCGCGCCACCCTCTTCCGCCTGGCCGAGGACGACCACGTGCTGGTGCTGGGCATGCACCACATCGTCTCGGATGGCTGGTCGATGGGTGTGCTCGCGCGCGAGGTCTCCGCGCTGTATGCCGCGTTCAGCGCCGGCCAGCCATCACCGCTCCCGGAGCTGCCCATCCAGTACGCGGACTTCGCGGTGTGGCAGCGCGACTGGCTGCGCGGCGACGTGCTGCGACGGCACCTCTCCTACTGGAAGCAGAAGCTGGCGGGGATGCCCACGCTGCTGGACCTGCCCACGGACCGTCCCCGTCCCCCGGTGCAGGTGTTCCGAGGCGCCACGTATACGTTCCCGATTCCCCCCCCCACGGTGGAGGGGCTGCGCGCCGTGGGCCGCGAGCTCAACGCCACGCTCTTCATGTCGCTGCTGGCGGCGGTGGAGGTGCTGCTCCAGCGCTACAGCCGACAGACGGACGTGGTGGTCGGAGCCCCCATCGCCAACAGGACCCGGGTGGAGACGGAGGGGTTGATCGGCTTCTTCGTCAACACGCTGGTCCTGCGCGCGGACCTGTCCGGAGACCCGACCTTCCGTGAGCTGGTGGCCCACGTACGTGACGTGACGCTGGAGGCGTTCGCGCACCAGGAGCTCCCCTTCGACCGATTGGTGGAGGAGCTCCAGCCCGAGCGCAACCTGTCCCACAACCCGCTCTTCCAGGTGATGTTCATCCTGCAGAACGCACAGGCGAACCTGGAGGTGAGCACCCGCTTCGCCGCGCCGCAGTTCAGCGCCGGGACGTCGAAGTTCGACCTCACCGTGTGCGCCATGGAGACGACGGACGGCGGGCTGCTCATGGCCCTGGAGTACAACACCAGCCTGTTCGATGCGCCCACCGTGGTGAGCCTCGCGGAGAACCTCCAGGCCCTCCTGGCGAGCGCGGCGTCTCATCCGGAGCGGCGCATCTCTCGGCTCTCGCTGAGCCCGCGTGGCGACGCGCACGACGTCCCGCGTGATGAGGGTGACGCGCCGGACTTCGACCTGCTCCATCAGCTCTGTGAGCGACAGGCGAGGCTCCGCCCGGAGGCGCTCGCGCTGGAGTCACCTGGACGCGCGCTGACCTATGGCCAGCTCAATGCACAGTCGAACCAGCTGGCGCGACGACTGCGCGCGCTGGGCGTCGGCCCTGAGGTCCCCGTGAGCGTGTGCCTGGAGCGCTCTCCGGACTTGGTCGTCGTCGTGCTGGCCATCTGGAAGGCCGGGGGCGTCTACGTCCCGATGGACCCGGCGCATCCCCAGGACCGCATGACGTATGTGCTGGAGGACTCGGGAGCGCGCCTCGTCGTGACGGAGGAGGCGCTGTGCGAGCGACTGCCGCCCTTTCCGGGAACACGGCTCACGGTGGACACGCTCTCGCTGGAGCACGAGGACCCGAGCGACCTGCGTCCCCAGGCCACACCGGACAACCTCGCGTATGTCATCTACACCTCCGGCTCCACGGGGCGCCCCAAGGGTGTGGCGGTGGCCCACCGCACGGTGTGCAACGCGGCCGAGGCCGAGCAGCGACTCTTCGACCTGCCGCCCTCGGCCCGCATCCTCCAGTTCTCCGCGTGGACCTTCGATGTCTCGCTGTTCGAGCTGCTGATGGCGCTGCGCTCGGGCGGGACGCTCTATCTGGCGCCGACGAAGGCGCTGTTGCCTGGAGCCCCGCTGGTGGAGCTGCTGAAGGAGCAGCGCATCCACACCGTCACGCTGCCCCCGTCCTCGCTGGCCGCGTTGCCCTGGGCGGAGCTCCCCGAGCTGCGGATGATGGTGGTGGGCGGAGAGGCCTGTCCCCTGGAGCTGGTGACACGCTGGGGACGCGGACGGCGACTGTTCAACGTCTACGGTCCCACCGAGGGCTCCATCTGGAGCACGTGCAAGCCGTGCCCCGAGGACCTCCAGGTCACGCCGCCCATCGGCAGGTCGCTCCCTCGGGTCCGCACGTATGTGCTGGACGCGAACCTGGAGCCCGTCCCGTTCGGCGTTCCGGGTGAGCTGTACCTGGGAGGCGCGTGTGTCTCGCGCGGCTATCACCGACGGCCGGACCTCACGGGGGAGCGCTTCCTGCCGGACCCGTTCTCCACCGAGCCCGGCGCGCGCATGTACCGCACCGGCGACGTGGTGCGCCGTCAACGCGAGGGCGACCTGTGCTTCGTGGGACGCGCGGACGAGATGGTGAAGGTGCGCGGCTACCGGATTGAACCCGCGGAGATCGAAGCGGCCTTGCTGACCCGCCCCGAGGTGCAGGCCGCCGCGGTGGTGGCCGAGCGCACCGGCACCGATGGTGCGCGCCTGCTCGCGTATGTCGTGCCCAAGGAGGGACAGGCGCTCGACCCGGGAAACCTGCGTGGGGCGCTCCGACGCTCGCTGCCGGAGTACATGGTCCCCGCCGCGTTCATTCCGCTGGAGTCACTGCCCCGGACCTCGCACGGGAAGCTGGATCGCCGCGCGCTTCCGGCCGTGAGTCGGGATGCGCTGGCCCGGGCACGCGCGGAGCCGGTGGCGCCCCGCACCGCCACCGAGGCCCTGGTGGCGCGCGTGTGGGGCGAGGTCCTGGAGCTTCAGCGCGTCGGCGTGCTCGATGACTTCTTCGACCTGGGGGGCCACTCGTTGCTGGCCACCCGCATCGTCTCGCGACTGTCCGCCGCGGCCGAGGTGGAGCTCCCGCTGCGCACCCTCTTCGAGCAGCCCACGGTGGCCGCGCTGGCGCAGGCACTCGACGCCACGCGAGACAGCGGCGCGAAGTCCACCGAGCCGGCCCTGCTGCCGCTCGACAGGCAGGCACGACGCATCCCCATCCCCGCCGTCGGAAAGGACGCGGCCACCTCGGGGGTGTGAGCACCCACGAGCCGCGTGACGCCCACCATGGCTTCATCGCCCGCGGTCCCCGAGCTTCGCGAGGCCTTCGTCTTCCCCGCCTCGTACGCCCAGCGCCGCCTGTGGTTCCTCCACCAGTTCGAGTCCGCGAGCCCCGTCTACAACATCCCCTCGCCCATCCGATTGGGCTTCACGCTGAACGTGGAGGCCCTGCGCAAGAGCCTCGACGAGCTGGTCCGCCGCCATGAATCGCTGCGGACCACCTTCACGGCCGTCGACGGCGAGCCCATGCAGGTGGTCGCGCCCTCCAGGCAGGTGACGCTGGACCTCACCGACTTGCGCTCGATGCCCGCCGCGCAGCGCGAATCGGAGGCGCAACGCCTGGCGGCCTTCGATGCCCAGCGCCCGTTCTCCCTCTCCGAGGGCCCGCTGCTGCGCGTCTCGCTGGTGACGCTGGCGGAGGCCGACCACGTGCTGCTCGTGACGATGCACCACATCGTCTCGGACGGCTGGTCCATGGGCGTCTTCCTGCGGGAGCTGGGGGCGCTCTACAACGCGTTCAGCGCGGGCTGGCCCTCGCCCCTGCCGGAGCCACGACTCCAGTACGCGGACTACTCCCATTGGCAGCGGGAGCTGCTCCGTGGCGACGTCTACACCCGACACCTCGAGTATTGGAGGACACAGCTCGCGGGGGCGCCGCCTCGGCTGGAGCTTCCGACGGACAGGGTGCGTCCGTTGATGCAGGCCCACCGCGGCGCGGGGCACCTGGTGACCCTGGACGCGGACCTCCATGACGGGCTCCGAGCCCTGGGGCAGCGCGCCGGGGCCACGCCGTTCATGGTGATGCTCGCGGCCTTCGATGTCCTCCTGTACCGCACCACCGGGCAGGAGGACCTGGTCGTCGGCACCCCCATCGCCAATCGGGGACGGCCGGAGCTGGAGGGGTTGATCGGCTTCTTCGTCAACACGCTGGTGCTGCGGACCCAGCTCTCGGGCGCGCTCGGCTTCCAGGACGTCCTGGCGCGCGTCCGCGAGGTGACGCTGGGCGCCTATGCCCACCAGGACATTCCCTTCGAGAAGCTGGTCGAGGAGCTGCAGCCGGAGCGCAACCTGGGGAGCAACCCGCTGTTCCAGGTGATGTTCTCCTTCCAGAGCGCGGAGCGGCCCCAGGGCGGCGCGTCGCCTGGTGGACCGGAAGCACCTCGGGTGCCGACCACGACCTCCAAGTTCGACCTGACGCTGTCGGTGGCGGAGGCGCCGCGCGGTGGCGCGTTCGCGCTGTTCGAGTACGACACGGAGCTGTTCGAGGCGGAGACCGTGACGCGGATGGGCTCGCACTTCCTCGCCCTGCTCCACGCCATCGTCCGTGCGCCGGCGCAACCCATCTCGCGGCTTCCCCTCCTGGGTGATGAGGAGCGGCGACGGCTGTTGGTGGAGTGGAACGACACCACCGTGTCCCGGGAGGAGCCGGGGTTCCTCCACCGCGTCATCGTGGCGCAGGCCGCGCGGACACCGGAGGCGGTGGCGCTCATGGCCGGGCTGGAGCGTGTGACGTACCGGGAGCTCGTGTCCCGCGCGAACCAGCTCGCGCGATTCCTCGGGCGTCACGGCGTGGGGCCGGAGGTCCGGGTGGGAGTGTGCATGGAGCGCTCGCCGGAGCTGCTCGTCGCGCTGCTGGGCATCCTGCAAGCAGGTGGCGCGTATGTGCCGCTGGACCCGGAGTATCCCTCGGACCGACTGGCCTTCATGCTGGAGGACTCCGCGCCCGCGGTGCTCATCACCCAGGCGAGACTCGCGCCGACACTGCCGGTGAGCCGCGCCCGAGTGCTGCGCGTGGACACGGAGTGGGCGGAGGTGGCTTGCGAGCAGGACAGCGACCCGGCGCTGCCGGTGCACCCCGGGCAGCTCGCGTATGTCATCTACACCTCCGGCTCCACCGGGCGTCCCAAGGGCGCGATGAACACCCACGCGGGCATCGCCAACCGCCTGGCCTGGATGCGCCAGACGTACCGGCTGGATGCGCGCGACAGGATGCTCCACAAGACGCCGACCAGCTTCGACGTGTCGATCACCGAGCTGTTCTGGCCGCTGATGACGGGCGCCACCGTGGTCATCGCCAGGCCCGGAGGGCACCGCGACCCGGGGTACCTCATCGACCTGATGGCCGCCGAACGGGTGACGGCCGCGCACTTCGTCCCGTCGATGCTGCGCGTGCTGCTGGAGCACCGGGGTGTCGAGCGCTGCGAGGCCCTGCGACAGGTCATCATCAGCGGAGAGGCCGTCACGCCCGACCTGGAGGCGCGCTTCCACGCGCGCTTCCGGGCGGAGCTGCACAACCTCTACGGCCCCACCGAAGCGGCTGTGGAGGTGTCCGCGTGGACGTGCCCCCCGAGTGGCAGCGGTGGGCGGGTGCCCATCGGCAAGCCCATCCACAACACCCGGTTGTTCATCCTGGACGCGACGCTGGAGCCCGTGCCCGTGGGGCTCCCGGGGGAGCTGTTCATCGGCGGCATCGGCGTGGGACGCGGCTATCTCGGGCGCCCCGAGCTGACCGCGGAGCGCTTCATCCCGGACCCGTTCAGCACCGAGCCCGGACAGCGGCTGTATCGCACCGGAGACCGCGCGCGCTTCCGAGCGGATGGGAACATCGACTTCCTCGGGCGGCTGGATGACCAGGAGAAGATTCGAGGGTTTCGTATCGAGCTGGGCGAGGTGGAGGCGGCGCTGCGCTCGCATCCGCGGGTGCGCCACGCGGCGGTGATGGCTCGCGAGGTGACACCCGGGGACAAGCGACTGGTGGCTTACGTGGTGGCCGGCCCCGGCGAGGACCTGCCCGGCGAGCTGCGACGCCATCTGTCGCGCACCCTGCCCGAGCACATGGTTCCCACGGCCTTCGTGGCACTGGACGCATTGCCGCTGCTGCCCAACGGCAAGCTGGACCGGCGCGCGCTGCCGATCCCTGGTGAGTTCGATACCGCGACGAGGACGGCCTATGTGGCACCTCGTGGCGCGGTGGAGGAGAAGCTGGCGCATGTGTTCGCGGAGCTGCTCGGCCGCGCGCGCGTCGGGGTCCACGACAACTTCTTCGAGCTGGGTGGACACTCCCTCCTGGCGACGCGCGTGGTGTCTCGCATCCATGACACCTACAGGGTGGAGGTGCCGCTGCGTCGGCTCTTCGAGACGCCCACCGTGGAGGCGCTCGCGAAGGTGGTGGAGGAACAGGGGTCGACGCCGGTGGCCTCGGCCATTCCCAGGCTGGAGCGGGACACGGAGCTGGCGGACGTCGCCCACCTCTCGGACGCGGAGGTGTCGGCGATGTTGGAGGAGCTCGCGGCGCGCGGGGAGCTGGCGAAATGAGCGCGCCCGCCCTCGCGCAGCTCTCGCCGGATGAGCGCAGAGCCCTGTTGGCGCGGACCCTTCGGGACAAGGGCTCCCGCCCCGAGCCACCGCTCTCCTATGCGCAGGCGCGGCTGTGGTTCCTGGATCGTTTCCAGCCCGGCAATCCGACGTACAACCTTCCGGCGGTGACCCGACTGACGGGGCCCATCGACGTGGCGGTGCTGCAACGCTGTCTGGATGCGCTCGTGCAGCGCCATGAATCCCTGCGCACCCTTTTCGCCCTGGTGCGCGGGGAGCCGGTGCAGCGGGTCCTGCCTGCGCTGGAGTTGAAGCTGTCCGCGGTGCGACCTTCGGGAGAGGACGAGGCCACGCGCGCGGCGGAGGCGCGGCGACTGGCGATGGAGGAGTGTCGCCGAACGTTCGACCTGGAGCGCGGGCCGCTGCTCCGGATGACGCTCTACTCGTCGAGCGACACCGAGCACCTGCTCGTGCTCGTGCTGCATCACATCATCGCGGATGGCTGGTCGATGCGGGTGTTGTTCGACGAGCTGGCCCGGTTGTACGAGGCCTTCCTGGCGGGACGTCCCTCGCCGCTCGCGCCGCTGCCGCTCCAGTACGTGGACTTCGCGGCGTGGCAGCGGAAGACGCTGCGCGGCGAGGTGCTGGAGGGGCACCTGTCGTACTGGAGGAAGCAGCTCGCGTCGGTGCCTTCGCTGTTGGCGCTGCCAACCCATGGGCCACGTCCCAGGGTGGTGGGTCAGCGAGGGGGGCATCACGTCTTCTCGCTCGAGCCCGCGCTGATGGAGCGCTTGGGGGTGCTGAGTCGCAAGGAGGGGGCGACGAACTTCATGCTGCTGCTGTCCGCCTTCGCCACCCTGCTCCATCGGCTCAGTGGTGAGACGGATGTCTGCATCGGCACGCCCATCGCGAACCGGATGCGGCCGGAGCTGGAGGGGCTGGTCGGGTTCTTCGCCAACACGCTGGTGCTGCGCGCGGACCTCACGGGTGCGCCGAGCTTCCGGCAGCTCCTGGGTCGGGTCCGGGAGATGACGCTGGGCGCGTTCGCGCATCAGGACCTGCCCTTCGAGAAGCTCGTCGAGGAACTCCGGCCCGAGCGCAACCTGGGTCACAACCCGCTGTTCCAGGTGATGTTCGTCCTGCAGAACACGGGGCCTCGGGATGCGAGTCGGGCTCAGTCGTCCGACCCGCCTCCGCTGTATTCGAGCGGCACGGCCAAGTTCGACCTGACCCTCTGCGTGACGGAGGCGGAGGCCGGCGCTCACGCGTTCTTCGAGTACAACCTGGACCTGTTCGAGGGCGAGATGATCGCCCGGCTCGCGAGCTGCTTCCACGCGCTGCTGTGGGGCATCGCGGAGGAACCGGACCGGACTACGGCCTCGTTACCGCTGATGGACGCCGAGGCGCGGCGACGACTCGAGGCGGAAGAGCCCCTGCTGGAGGAACGGAGCCCGTCGAACATCGGCAACGTGCACGAGAGCATCGCGGCGAGAGCGGCGAGCCATCCGGAGGCCATCGCGGTCCAGACCGGTGAGGATGCGCTGAGCTACGGCGAGTTGATCCACCGGGCGGACCTGGTGGCCCAAGCGCTGCGGACGCTGGGAGTCTCTCCAGGAACAGGGGTGGGGCTCTTCGTGGAGCCATCGCCCGAACTGGTCATGGCCCTGTTGGGTGTGCTGCGTGCGGGTGGCGCGGTCATCCCGCTCGACACGACGTGGCCGGCTTCGCGACTGGCCGCCACCGTGGAGACCCTGCGCCCGTCGCACATCCTCTGCCCGCGACATCAAGCCGCGCGGCTGCATGGGCTCCCTGGACGGCACATCCTTCTGGAGCAGTGCTTGAGCGCCGATGAGCGCCCCTCCGGTGACATGGCTCCTCCCGAAGCAGGGACACGCGCCGAGGGACTCGCGCCTGATGCGATGAGGCACGGCGGCGTTGCTTGCGTCCTGCCTCGTCCCGGTCCCGAGGGACGGCCGCTGGGTGTGGTGATGAGCCATGAGGCCCTCTCGGCGGCATGTCGACTGCCTGACCTGAGGCTGAGCCCCGACGATTGCCTCTCCTTCCCCGAAGGGACGTGGGACGAAGCCGCGCCCTTCTTGCTGTTGGGCGCGCTCACCGCCGGTGCTCGACTCGCGCCTCTCTCAGGCGGGCGAAGCCTGACACCGCGCAAGCTGGCCATGCATCTGCGCGAGCATTCGGTCTCCGTCGTCGCGTTGACCACGCCCATGCTCGCGAAGCTGGGCCGTGAATTCCCCTGGTCATTGCGCTCCCTCCGGCTCGTGTTGTGGAGCGGAGGCCCGGATGAGGAGGCCCTGCTTGCGAGCTCACTTCCCCCCGACGTCCTCGGCGGCGTCCTCCACGTGTACGGCTGGACAGAAGTCGGCGGAATCGCCGCGCTCCGTCCCGTGACAGTGCCCTCTCCTTCCGAGCGTCCCGTCACCCGAATCGGTACACCCGTGGCAGGCATCACGCTGCACCTGCTCGATGAAGCCTTGTCCCCTGTTCCCGCGGGTTTCGTCGGAGACCTGTACGTCTCCGGTGATCAACTCGCCTCCGGATATCACTCCTCCCCCGAGCACACCGCGCTCACCTTCCCCCGCGCCACCCTGGTGCGGACCGGCGACCTCGCGCGACGCCTGCCCGACGGCGGGCTTGAGCTGGTGGGACGAAGCGATGGGCGCCACCTGCATCGTGGAACACGCATGGAGCTGGGCGAAGTCGAACAGGCCCTGCGTGCGCATCCCCACGTAACAGAAGCCACGGTCGTCATCCGGCCGGGCCCACAGTTGGTGGCCGCCGTGGTCGCCCCGTCCTCCGAACGCGAAGCCCTCCGTCAGCACCTCGCGGACCGGCTCCCCGACTCCGCCCTGCCCGACTCCTTCCTCTTCATGGACACCCTGCCGCGTCCCTCGACCGAGGCGCACGCACGTCGAGCCCTGTTGACCGAGCTCGAACGTCGGGACCTCGCCGGTGCCTCGGCAGCCCCCTACACGGCACCGCGAGACACCGTGGAGGAAGCCCTGGCTCGCATCTGGGCCCAGGCCTTCAACCTGGAGCGAGTGGGCATCCACGATGACTTCTTTCGCCTGGGTGGGCACTCCCTGCTCGCGACCCAGGTGGTGGCGCGCGCGTGCGATGCGTTCGGCGTGGACCTGCCCCTGCGTCAGCTCTTCGAGGCCCCCACCATCGCGCAGCTCGCGCGGACCATCGAGCGGCTCGGTCACGACTCCGGCCGTCCTCCCGCCATCCGCCCCGCGCCGAGAGACCGCCCGCTCCCGCTCTCCTTCGCGCAGCAGCGCCTCTGGTTCCTCGACCAGTTCGAGCCGAACAGCGCCTTCTACAACATCCCCACCTCCTTCCGGATTCGGGCCCCCCTCGACGTGGCCGTGCTCCAGGGGAGCCTCAACGCCCTCGTGCTCAGGCACGAGTCGCTCCGCACCACGTTCACCGTGTTGGACCAACAGCCGGTCCAGGTCATCGCGCTCCCGGGCAGTGTCGCCCTGCCGGTCGTCGACCTGCGCACCTGGCCCGAGGCCACGCGAGAACACGAGGCCCAGCGACTCGCGGCCCTCGAAGCACAGCATCCCTTCGACCTCTCGCGCGGCCCCCTGCTGCGCGCCCGGCTTCTGCACCTCGCGGACAACGACTACGTCCTCCTCCTCACCGTGCACCACATCGTGGCCGATGCCTGGTCGGCCGACGTGCTCTTCCGTGAGCTGAGCGCCTTCTACGAAGCGGGCCGGACAGGCACACCCGCATCGCTGCCTCCGCTGGAGCTCCAGTACGCGGACTTCGCGGCCTGGCAGCGACAGTGGTTGACGGGCTCCGTGCTCGAAAGCCAGCTCACCTATTGGAAGGAGCACCTGCGCGGCGCGCCGCCCGTGTTGTCCCTACCCACGGACAGGGCGCGTCCTCCGGTCCAGGTCTTCCGAGGCGGACTCCATCCCTTCACCCTGCCCTCCGCGGACCTGCTGCGCTTCTGTCAGGCCGAGGGCTGCACGTTGTTCATGGGACTGCTCGCCGCCTTCAACCTGCTCCTCCACCGCTACTCGGGACAGGACGATCTGGTGGTCGGCTCGCCCATCGCGAACCGCGTGCGTCCCGAGCTGGAGGGGATGATCGGCTTCTTCGCCAACACGCTGCCCATGCGCACCCGAGTCACCGGCGAGGAGAGCTTCCGTCAACTGCTCGCACGCGTCCGAGAGGTGGCGATCGGCGCCTATGCGCATCAGCACCTGCCCTTCGAGAAGCTGGTCGAGGAGCTGAACCCCGGACGCAACCTCGCGTACAACCCGCTGTTCCAGGTGATGCTCGCCCTGCAGAACACGGGGCGACCGCTGTCCGCGGAGGGCGCGCGACTGGCCTCCGGTGCTCCCGCGATGGGCACGGGCACCGCCAAGTTCGACCTCATCCTGTTCGTCGCGGAGACCTCCGAGTCCCTCCAGGCGAGCCTCGAGTACAACTCGGACCTGTTCGACCCGGAGACCATCTCCGGGATGGCGTCCCATCTGCGCAACCTCCTCGCCTCCGCGCTCGCCACACCGGACCTCCCCGTCGCGCGGCTCCCCATGCTGGACCCGACGGAGCAGGCCGCGCTGGCGCGCTGGAACCCACCTCGCACGCCCGCACCGGACCTGTGCGTGCACGAGCTGTTCGCACGGCAAGCGGAGCGCACCCCGGACCTGCGAGCCGTCCTCTTCGGCCCCCGCGCCCTGACCTACCGCGAACTCGATGAACGCTCGGAGGCCCTGGCCACGCGCCTGCGTGGACTCGGCGCCGGGCCCGGGGTCGTCGTCGGAATCTGCCTGGAGCGCTCGCTGGAGATGGCGGTAGCGGTGCTCGCCGTCCTGCGCTCCGGCGCAGCGTACCTGCCCCTCGACCCCGGGTTCCCGAAGGAGCGACTCGCCTTCATGCTCACCGACGCGAAGGTGCCCGTGGTGCTCACCCACCGGGGCACACGCGAGCGGCTCCCTGTCGACCTCGCCCGGCTCATCGACTGCGACGAGGAGGACACCTCACCGCTCCGCCCCATCACGCCGCCGATACCTCCGTCACCGGACACGCTGGCGTACGTCATCTTCACCTCGGGCTCCACGGGCACACCCAAGGGCGTGGCGATGCCGCACCGCCCGCTGGTCAATCTGCTCCACTGGCAGATGGCGCGCTCTCAGCTTCCCCTCGGCGCGAGGACGCTGCAGTTCGCGTCCTTGAGCTTCGACGTGTCCTTCCAGGAGCTGTTCTCCACGTGGTGCGCGGGCGGCACGCTGGTCCTCGTCACGGAGGAGCAGCGCAGGGACCCGGAGGTGCTGTGGCGCCTGCTCGTGACCGAGGATGTCCACCGCGTCTTCCTCCCCTACGTCGCGCTCCAGCAACTCGCGGACCGGGCCCGGGAGCTGGGTGGCACCCCCGCCAGCCTGCGCGAGGTCATCACCGCGGGTGAGCAACTCCAAATCACTCCGTCCATCGCCCACCTGTTCTCGCGCCTCCAGGCCACGCTGCACAACCAATACGGTCCATCGGAGACCCACGTGGTGAGCGAGCTGACGCTGGAAGGCCCTCCCGCGTCGTGGCCCGCGCTCCCCGCCATCGGTCGCCCCATCCCCAACGCCACGCTCCACGTGCTGGACCGCTGGGGACAACCCGTCCCAGTGGGGGTCCCGGGTGAGCTGCACCTCGGCGGGATGATGCTCGCGCGCGGATACCTGGGCCGTCCCGTTGCGACGGCGGAGAAGTTCATCCCCGGCCCTCCCGACCCGCTGTGGCCCGGCGAGCGCCTGTACCGCACGGGCGACCGCGCGCGCTACCTGCGCGACGGCACCGTCCAGTTCCTGGGCCGCGTGGACGAGCAGGTGAAGATTCGTGGCTATCGGGTCGAGCCCGGCGAAGTCGAGGCGCGACTGCGTCAGCACCCGGCGGTGAAGGAAGCCGCGGTGACGACCCGGCCCGACGGCGAAGGACGCCCCAGACTGGTGGCCTTCTTCCAGACAGTGGACGCTCGCGACCTCGCGGCAAACGAGCTGCGCGCATGGCTCGGAGCCTCGCTGCCCGAGCACATGGTGCCGTCGGCGTTCGTGCGCATGGACGCCCTGCCTCTCACGCCCACCGGCAAGCTGGACCGACGCGCCCTGCCCGACTCCGACGAAGTGCTCCCAACGAGCGCGGACCGCTTCGTCGCACCGAGGACACCCGTGGAGGAGGCGCTGGCGAAGCTCTGGGTGGAGCTGCTGCGAGTCGCGCGCGTGGGCGTCCACGACGACTTCTTCGAGCTGGGAGGACACTCGCTGCTCGCGACGCGACTGGTGTCGCGCATCCGCGGTGAGCTGGGGACGGAGCTGCCCTTGCGACGCGTGTTCGAGGCGCCCACCGTCGAGCGGCTCGCTGTGGTCATCATCCAGACCCGAGCGGATGCAGCGAGTGAGGACGAGGTGGCCCTGCTGCTCGCGGAGCTGGAGGCGCTCCCCGCCGAGGAGGCCCAGCGACAGTGGGCGGCACTCCAGGAGGAAGGCCCATGAGCCACGCCCGGAACAAGGAGACGCCGATGGACACCATCGACGTGCGTCGGATGTTGCCCCGCCTGCTGGCGCATCCCTCGCGCGAGGTCATCACCTTCGAGAAAGGCAAGGTCGTCCGCCGAAGCCACGCGCAGGTGCACGAGGACGTCGTGACGACGAGGGCCACGCTGGCGCGCTGGGGCGTCCGTCCGGGCATGCGCGTGGGCATCCGGGCCCCGAATTGCTACGAGTGGTTGGTCCACGACCTGGCGCTGCTCGAGCTTCGCGCCGTCACCGTCGCGTTCCCCGACGACTTCGCCGCCAGACCTCCCGACGAGCTGCTCGAGCGCTACCAGCTCTCGCTGCTCCTGGTCCCCGGAAGGCAGCGCGAGGGACACACGAACGCCGCACTGGCCGCGCTCGATGGACCGAACGATGGCGTGCGCGCCATCGACCGGGGCACCGAGCCCCCCCCGGAGAGCTTCGACCAGCCCTGGCTCGTCTTCTCCTCGGGCTCCTCGGGGTGGCTGAAGGGGCTCGTCCTCAACCGCCGGGGAGTCGAGGAGAGCCTGGACGCCTTCGTCCGCGCGGCGAGGACCTGCCCCGATGACTCGATGTTGTTGTTCCTGCCCATCTCCAACTTCCAGCAGCGGCTGATGTACTACGCGGCGTTCTGGTACGGGTTCGACCTCATCGTCACGGAGCCGGTCCACCTGTTCCGCGCGATGAAGGAGCTGCGGCCCACCGCGCTGGTGGCCCCGCCCACGCTCTACGAAGCCATCGAGACCCGCTTCGGCAACCTGCCCCGCTCGAAGCAGCTCCTGGCCCGGGTCCTCGGCGGAATCGCCCGGCGGCTGCCCTCCCGGTCCGCGCGCGACGCCATGGCACGGCGGCTCTTCCGCGAGGTCCACGAGACGCTCGGTGGACGCATGCGCTTCATGGTGACGGGGATGGCCCCCACCAAGCGCTCCACGCTGGAGCTGCTCGAGCTGATGCGCCTGCCCGTCTTCGAGACCTACGGCGTCACCGAGTGCGGCTCCGTCTCCCTCAACACCGCCGAGGCCCACCGGTTGGGGAGCGTGGGCCGACTGCTCCCGGGCCCCAAGGTGGAGCTGGCACCGGATGGAGAAATCATCGTCCACCGCGAGCACATGTACGCGACCGGGTACTTCGAGTGCGCGGACGGAGAGAACGAGAAGACCTTCATCGGCGGCAACCGCGTGGCCACGGGTGACGTGGGGCGCTTCGACGCGGAGGGCTACCTGTACCTGGTGGGCCGCAAGAAGGAGATCATCATCACCTCGGGCGGAGAGAAGGTTCATCCGGAGCTGGTGGAGGCGGAGATCGACCGCTGTCCGGAGGTGGCCAAGTCCGTGGTGTTCGGCGGCGGCACCCTGACGTGCCTGGTCGCGGTGGTGCTCCCCAAGAACCCCGACGACGTGGAGGCGAAGCGCCGCATCGAGCGCCACGTGGAGGAAGTGGGAGGGCAGAGGCAGTCGCTCCGCGTGGGGCGCGTGGTGTTCGCGCAGGAGGCCTTCACGCGGGAGAACGGGCTGTTGCGCCCGAATCTGAAGTTGGACCGCAAGCGCATCGGCGACGTCTTCCAGACCCAGCTCGACCGCGCCGCGAGCTGAGCACCCCGCAGGACTTCGAGGAGCACCATGACGGGCGACCCGACGTTCGAGGAGAAGGTCATCGCGATGATTGCCCAGGCCGTGCCGCGCCGGTTCCGCAAGGCGGCCATCACGCCGGAGCTGAGCCTGCGCAAGGACCTGGGCATCGACTCGCTCGGCGTGGCGAGCCTGCTGTTCCGGCTGGAGGAGACCTTCGGCGTGGCCCTGGACGAGCTCGCCTCGGACGTGGACCTGGGGCGGCTGCACACCGTGCGGGACGCCATCGACATGAGCCGGCGTCTGGTCGAACAGGCCCGCGCGGCCGGCCCCCGGGCGGAGTCGGCATGACGCAAGCTCCTCCGCCGCGCATCATCGACGCGCACTGCCACATCGCCTCGGAGCGGTTCATCCCCCGCTCCTTCATCGACGGCGTCGTGGCCAATGGCGTCGCGGCCCTCACCGCGCAGGGCCTGCGAGCCACGCCCCAGAAGCTGGCGAACACCTACCTCCAGAAGCTCCAGGACCCGCTCTGCGACCAGCTGGTGGCGGAGATGGAGGCCGCGGGCATCGAGCGCGCGGTGCTGCTCGCGGCCGACTACAGCTACGCGCTCACGGACTGTCCGCTCACCGTCGAGGAGACCCTCCTGGCGCACGCAGAGGTGCTGAAGCGCCACCCCGGGAAGCTGGTGGTGTTCGGCGGCGTGGACCCCCGGTGGGGAAAGGACGGAGTGGACCTGTTCGAGCGCTCGCTGGTGGAGTGGGGCTTCAGCGGGTTCAAGGTCTATCCCCCGTGCGGGATGAGCCCCAGCGCGCCGGAGCTGTTCCCCTACTACGAGCTGTGCGCGCACCACCGCGTGCCGGTGGTGGTGCACATCGGCCCGACGTCACCGGTGCTGGCGTTCGACACGTCGACGCCGCTGATGCTGGACCTGGCGGCGCGCTCGTTCCCCACCGTGAACTTCATCCTCGCGCACGGCTCGGTGAGCTACCCCGACGAGTGCGCCATGCTGTGCGCGTACCGGCCCAACGTGTACCTGGACGTCAGCGGCTACCAGAGCCTGTTGAGGACCTCGTCGGACGAGGCCCTGCGGCGCGTGGTGGCTCGCGGCATCAACCACAAGGTCCTCTTCGGCACGGACTGGCCCGTGTTCCGCATGCAGGGGGACCAGCGCGCCTTCGTGGACGTCCTCACCGCGGAGGATGGACCGCTTTCACTCATCACCGAGCTGGAGGCCCGCCTGGTCCTCCACGACAACATGGCGCGGCTGCTCGCCGGAGCTGCTGGGAACGCCTCGAACCAGGCCCGTGTCGCAAGCCGTTGACGCTGTCTCCACTCCACCCCTGAGGATGGACCATGAGCACTGCCCCCGTCGTCGAAAACCTCTCACTGGCGAGTCGCGGCCCGACGCGTCCGCTGATCCTCAGCGACCGCCAGGGCTTCGACCGCCGCTGGTTCGCGCCGAACCTGAAAGCCGTCTACGTCCCCACGCACCCGGAACAGCTCCTCGCCATCGTCACCGAGGCGCTGTCGACCCACGGGCGCGGCGTGAAGATCACCTCCGGCCGCCACTGCTACGAGAACTTCGTCTACAACGACGAGACGGCCGCGGTCATCGACATGTCCGCGCTGAACCAGGTCGGCTTCGACAACGCGAGGCAGGCGTACTTCGTCGACGCGGGCTGTGAGAACTGGACCGTCTACCGCACGCTGCTCAACACGTTCGGGAAGACGCTGCCCGCGGGCTCCTGCTACTCGGTGGGCGCGGGCGGGCACATCACGGGCGGAGGCTACGGGCTGCTGTCCCGGCTGCATGGCCTGACGGTGGACCACCTGAGCGCGGTGGACATCGTCACCTGGGACGCGGCCTCGGGCCGGGGGAAGCTGAACCATGTCTCCGCGGCCAGCGCGGACCCGGACGAGAAGGACCTGTTCTGGGCGCTGCGCGGCGCGGGCGGCGGCAACTTCGGCGTCATCGCCCGGTACTACTTCCAGCAGCTTCCCGACGCACCGGACCACGCCACGCTGTGGACGCTCGCGTGGGACTGGTCCAGCCTGGACATGACGGCCTTCACGAACCTGCTCGCCGAGTACGCGGACATGGTGGCGTCCCTGCCCGACAGCAACTTCACGTTGCTCAAGTTGAACCACGTCGCGGCAGGACAGGTGGGCATGGTGTTGCAGGTGACGTCCCCGGCCGGGACGAAGGATGACCAGCACCGCAGGAACGCGGAGGACAGCGTGGCGCGCATCCAGAAGCGCTTCGCGAAGGTCGCCCGCTCCAGTCCCCTGGTGAGGCCGCTGGGAGGCCACCCGGGGATGATGACGCACCTGTTGGCCAGCGGCGACGCGCAGCACATCACCTACCTGGAGGCTCTCCAGACGCTGAACGGCTCCGGGCCCAACCAGTTCGGCAAGTACAAGTCCGCGTACATGAAGAAGGCGTTCCCGGCCGAGCAGGTGACGGCCATCTACGAATGGCTGCACCGCTACCCCTCGGGGATTCCCCAGGCGGAGATGGCGCAGAGCCTGCTTCAGGTGGACAGCTACGGCGGGGCCATCAACCGCTACCCCTCGGAGTCGACGCCGGTGCCCCAGCGCAGCTCGTTGATGAAGCTCCAGTACCAGACGTACTGGAACAACGCCTCCAAGCCCGGCGAGGGATTGATGTCTCCCTTCCGGGAGCAGGCGGAGGCCCACGTGGGGTGGATCAACGGCTTCTACAAGGACGTGTACGCGGCGTACGGAGGGACACCCAACCCCACGCGGGACCCCACGGGCACGGTGGACGGCTGCTACTACAACTACCCGGATGAGGTGCTGGGCACGCATGCCCAGGGCAACGTGGACCAGGCCCTGTGGCTGTACTTCCTCCAGAACTTCCGTCAGGCACCGCGCAACCTGGTCAAGGTGAAGCGCCGCTGGGACCCGACCAACCACTTCCATCACGCCCAGTCGATTCCGGTGAGCTAACACAGGGAGCCGTTGAGGTTGGCGAAGAAGAGGCAGGGGCAGAACCAAGCTGCCCCTGCGCTTCATCACCGCCGCCACCATTGAAGACACCGGCATCCTATTGCGCTGCCGAGTTCATTCTTCGTATCGGACGGCGGCTGGCTTTCCTACCAATGCAACTCAACCTTGGCTGTCAACATCTTCATGAATTTCGAGAACTCTCTCGGAGAAGAGAACTGCAGCTTGTTGCAAGAGACCTCCGCGCCGCTCTCAAGGATCTCATTCCATTTGGCTTTGCCGGTTAGCGAGGGCAGCACGTCAACAACGGCTCGAACGCCGCGAAACTCAATATCAGCGTCTATCTTGCTTCGTCGAGCGTGAAGCCGACCAATACTGGCTGCCTTTCGTTTGGCTGCGGCCGCGTTCACCGCCTTGACGAGAACGATGTTTTCCCAGACATCCACGTTCCCCCGATTGGCACGCACCTTCGGTACGATCACCAAGACGATATGGGCCGAAAACCACTTTTCTCGCGCACGCTTAGCCACGGTGGCCACGACAGTACTCCTTCCATGCAGCTTGATAGTCCCGCGCTAGTCTCGAACTGACGTGAAGACACACACCCGAAAGACACCCCGTTTCGCCTGAGTCAGCACAATCTTCCCCCAGCCCAACAGTTCACATACCGTCCCTTTCGCACAAGTCAGTAAATCCCGGCATTTCCATATCATGTTTAGTTCTGCCCGGTCACTGAAGAGCTGGCGCGCCAGTTGCCCGAGGAGGAGTACCGCCGCAGACTCGGCGCTCGCGCTCCTCCTCGAGGACCGTCACGCATTTGCTCAAATCGTATTAGGCTGACCCGGCATGGCACCCGACGACAACCGCATCCTCGACGTGGGCTTCGACGAGCAGAGCATCCTGCTGCGCCTGACGGACGGTCGCGTCCTGTCCCTCCCCATCAGCCGCTACATCCGCGTCCACAAGGCCACGCCCGAGCAACGCCGTGAGTGGGTCCTCACCGAGGACGGTCGTGGCGTGAACTGGCCAGCCCTCTGGGAGCCCGCCCCAGAGGGCATGGTCAGCGTCTGGACCCTCGAACAGGAGGCCCTCTACGAACATGCCCTCGCGCGGCTGCAACAGGTCCGCGGGGACTTGTCCGCCCTACCGCCCGACGAGCGGGAGCTGGTCGCGTTGTGGCGCATGGAGGCCGACATCAACAACGGCGGCTTCATGCAGTTCTTCTGCAACTGGGGCGAGGAGACCTGTCACCTCGCCATCGAGGCGCTGGACAGGATTGGCGCCCAGGGCACGCGGCAATGTCTGAACGACATGCTGAACGTCGTCGCCCACTACGGTGGGACCGAAGAGATGGTGTCCCTCTCCGACCTGCCGGGCATGCTGACCCCGGACGAGAGGGACCGGATGTATGCGCTGGAGCAGGCGTTCTGGAAATATCCCGAGCCGCTCGACAAGGCGGTCGTGCGCCACTACACGCCGCGAGTGACGCTCCGCGGCTAACGGACGCTACTGAGCTCGGCGACGCGCGCCTGGATCCACGGGCGGAAGCTGGAGACCTGCGTGTAGACCCCCGGGAGGCCCGGCCTCGCGCAGCCCACGCCGAAGCTCGTGATGCCGTGGAGCACGTACTTGCTCCCCGTCTTCACGACCAGCGGCCCCCCGCTGTCTCCCTGGCACGCGTCCATGCCTCCCTGCGCGTACCCGGCGCCCAGCATCGAGGGGCCGTCGATCTCGATACCTTGCGAGGCATAGCTCTGCGCCAGGGCCCTGTCCCCAACGATGGGAACACCGACCTGCAGCAGGATGCTGGACGTGTCATAGCCCCCCTCTCGCGTCAGGCCCCAGCCCGCGATGGACGCCATCGTGCCTGCCGCGAGCTCCGCGCCCGCGGCCGGCAGACACACCGCCTGGACGCTCAGCGCGTTGTCGAGGGACACCACGGAGGTGGGATTGGAACGCGGGGGCACGGCGGGCTCGCCACACGTTCCCCCGATACGGATGGGGCGCTCGAGCTTGAGGACGGCGATGTCGTTCCTCGTCGTGTCCGGATCGTACTGCGGATGAGAGACGGCTCTGGCCACGCGGACGGCCACCTGCGCGGAGGAGGGCCGATAGAAGTCATGGGCCCCCGCGACCACCGTCGTGCCCGCGTATCCATCCGCGACACAGTGCGCGGCGGTGAGGACGATGTCGGTCTCCTGCTTGCTCCCCACCCGAATCAGGCTGCCACCACAGAAGTGGCCCCCACTCCCTTGCAGGCTGACGATCCAGGGCCACGATCCGGGGCGCGCCTCGACGCCGCCCACGATCTCCTGCGTCCCCTGCTCCATCTCCTCGGGCACCTCCAGCTCCGAACCACCACACCCCAACAGCCCCACCGCGACCACCACGCGACTCACGAAACGCAATGCATCCTCCAGTTCCAGGTAGGCGCGGACGATTGCAATGCGTGAACCAGGGACCCGCGAGGCCCGCCCAGAGAGAGCGCCCCGCGCAGGCCCCGCGGCTGACACGTCAGGTCCCGCCAGGTGCCCCACATTGACGTGTCATCTCCGACTGGCCCCCTGCCCCACCGTGACGACCATGTGGCGCATGAAACGCATTGCAACCTCCCGTTCCAGGTGACGGGAGGACTGTAATGCGTGGACCCGGGAGACGCGCCTCGCGCCTCCCGCCCAAGGCTCAGACGAAGACGAATCCGTCGTCGTCGTCGTCCGAGTCCTTGCCCTTCTTGCTGTTGTCCACGGGAGGCTTCGGGAGCTCCCCGCTCTTGACCAGGGGCTTGGGCGAATCGAAGTAGTCCTCCACGATGACGAACTCGTCCATGAACTGTCGGTTGAGGTTGTCCAGGACCTGCTGATGCTCCGCGCGGAACCCGACGGCGGCGTCACGCGGGTGGCGCGCCGTGGGAGGCAGGGCGCCATCGTTCGCGACGAGGTGCCGCGCGATCTGGATGATCCACGGACCACAGCTGTGCTGGCCGTCCTTGTAGCTCCCCATGACGTCGTCCTGGTAACGGATGCCGGAGCGCTCGACCAGCAGGTCCGGGAACGCGCGACGCAGGGTGCCCAGGTTGGGGACACCTTGAGGCCCCAGCGGGTCGACGAAGAGCACGCGGGCCTGACCCCGGACGCCTCGCGCCGGAGGCGCCACCTTGATGTAGATGATCCCCCAGTGGTTGCCATTGATGTTGTAGGGCTGGACGAGGACGCGGGGCGGGCCATCCGCGACCATGCCGTGGAGCGCCTCGTCATACGCGTTCGGCGCGATGCGATTGAGCACGTAGAGGTTGATGCCGCGCAGCACGACCACATTCGGCACGCCCCGCAGATAGTGGCGCAGGAGCGTGTCGATCTGCTGGTCCGTGTAGTAGTGCGCCCCCTCGATCTTGTCGTGGTTCTCGAAGGCGCTGGAGGATGAGTCTTTCGTCGAGGGCGAGGACCCGCCCGTCGTCGTGGAGGCGGTCTGCTGCGTCGTCCCCGTCGATGGCGACGACGAGGGCACGGGCTGCAGGCGCTTGAGGCGCTCCCGCTCCTCCTTCTCCTTCTTCGCCGTCTCCTCGTCCTTCTTCAGGATCTCCATCAGGTCCGGCGGCGCGCGCAGATCGACCCGCAGGACCTTCCCCTGGTTGCCGGGGTTCAGGAGCGGCTCGGACCAATCCTGGCTCGACCCCTTCCGGGCGAAGAACGAGGGCGACTGGAGACCCCCTGGCATGCGGCCGCCGAAGAGCTCGGGACGCGGCAGCGGGCTCCCATGCCCCATGCCCATCAACAACCGGCTCGCGGGCAGCTCGGACATCACCCCACGGCCCGACCTGGCCCCGGGCGGATTCTTGAGGGTCTTGCACCCCCCATCACAGCGGGGATTGACGCAATGCTTGCCCGAGAAGGACCAGAGCGGCTCCCAGTAGTTGCGCAGCATGTCCCCCACCGCGACCGGCCCCTCCACCAGGTAGTTGAACTCCGAGAGGAAGCCTGGATAGAGGTTGTCGGACCCGACCACGTACGCCTGGTCGTCGGCGATCATGATCTTGGAGTGGTTGCCCGGCGCCGAGGGGACCTTGGGGAAGACCGCGCCGCTGGCCTTCTGCACGGACTCCACCGCGTTGCCGATGATGCCCTTGACCGGCGGCACCTCGGAGAGCGCCTTCTGCTTCAAGGTCGCCGTGTAGCCCTCGGGCGTCAGCTGCGGCCAGAAGTACGACTCCCCCTCCCGCGTCTTATCCCGGGGCACGTCCGTGTAATAGAACGGCGCGACGTGCAGGCGGTCCAGGGCGCGCAGCCGCTTCTCGGCATCCGGCCGCAGCTCGTCCTCCAGCGTCCTCGCCATGTAGTACTGGAACAGCTCGAACGTGCGGCACGCGCCCGAGCCGAACGAGTACTGGTCCCCTTCCGCGCCCGCGCCCGCGTCCAGGGGCGACACCACCACCTGCACCACCAGGTGAGGATTGGCGAGCAGCGACTCCATGATCCAATGACAGACGACGTGCGAGGACCACTTCTTCTTCCACGCGCTCACCAGGTCCATCTGCGACAGGCGCAGCACGCCCTTGCAGCCCATGATGAGGTTCTCCTTCATGAGCTCGGACGCCTTCTCGTAGTCGTTCTTCATGTCCGAGCCGGACCAGTGCTTGCCGATGGACAGCACGCGGGAGGCGCGCTTGTACTCCCCCATGCCCGCGTAGCCGATGGTCCGGTCCTCCTCGAAGACGGGCTGATCGAGGTCCCTGAGCGTCTGCAGGTCGTCCTCGCGGATGACATCCGGCAGGAGGTCCTCTTCGGTGTCCTCCTCCCAGACGGTGGGCAGGGGCTCATTGGCGATGCGGCGGCGGGCGCGAGGACTGTCCACCGGCAGGCCGCCAATGTGAATCCTGGAGAAGAGCTCATAGCGCTGCGCGCGCAGGTCCTGGGCCTCCTTCAGCTCCAGCGGGTCCAGGGGCTTTCGCACCTCCGCCTTGTCGTCGTCACCGTTCACCCACGTCAGGGTGTCCGGGTCCAGGCGCTCCTTGGTCACCACATCCGTCCTGCAGGACCACATCCGGTTCAGGAATCGCTGCGCGCCCAGGGCCCCCGCACCGTGCATGACGACGGACACGTCGTGCACGGGGGGATAGCTGGTGAACAGGTCCATGTTCAGGTTGTGCCCGCCGACCAGCGCCTCGGTCCCATCCGAGGCGACGATCTTCGAGTGGTTCCACGTCATCTTCGTGAAGTCGTCGTCCGAGTCCGGCGCCAGCCACGACGGCAGCGACGCGCTGACGAAGGCGGAGAAGCCCGACAGCAGGCCCTCCTGGAGGCGGTAGAACTTCGCCATCCAGACCTCCGGCACCGCGCCCCAGTCCTTCTTGCGAGAGCGCACCAGCCGAATCAGCGCGCCCTGGAAGTCGATGAGGTTGGGCGACGTGCCATCCTTGAGCAGCATGGGCGTCTGCCCGAAGAGGAAGCGGATCTGGATGGGCTTGCCCTTGTTGGCGGACATCGCCGTGTCGAGCGCCCCCAGGATGATCTTCGCCCAGGCGGGGTCCGGGCTGTTGAGCGACGCCACATCGCAGCGGAAGCGCGTCTTCTGGAGAACCTCCACCAGGGCGCGCTCGAAGTCGTTGGTGCGGCGCCGGGCCTCCTGCATGATCTCAGGGCCGAACGGCAGCCCCCAGATGCGGGGCGTGTCCAGCAGCCGCACGTAGCATTCGTGGCTCTCGTGCGTGAAGTACTTGTCGGGCACCACGGACAGCACGTCATCGATCTTGCTCATCGTCGTCGAGCTCCACGCCTGGAGGGGTTTGCGATGTCTCGGTGGCCGCGCGGGCTCACAGGAAGGTCCAGTCGATCCACCCGTCCCCGGCCTGTTCGATGGTGCAGGGATAGGTCAGGTTGTAGGGGGGCGTGCCCACCACGTCCTCGAGGTAGTAGCGGTCCCAGGTGCGCATGCCGTGGATGGACGAGACGCGCCGCACGGACTGGCGCAGGGGCAGCCGGGAGGTGCGGACCTCACCGAGCGCCATGGTGTCGAAGTGGGAGTGCGCCGTGTGGATGCGCCTGCGCAGCGACTTGACGCCCTCGCGCACGCGGCTTCGCGTCTGGAAGACGGTGTCCCACTGGGTCAGGTAACCCCGGGCCATCTTGTAGACGAGCCGGGGGACCGCGCCGACGTCGCCGCTGACCTTGGCTGCGTCATAGAGCCCGTCCGTGGTGTAGATGCCCGCGACGGTGCCGTGGCGTCCCCGGATGGCGTAGAGCTTGTAGCCCTGGGGCTGGGGCAGGTCCTGACGGACGAGGGGGTCGGCGAGCTGGCGGTTGCTCGCGAGCGTCGACCAGGTGCTCCCCAGTCCCCGCCCATCCTCGATGTCCTGGTGCGCCTTCTGCTGGGTCATCCGGGCGTTGGGCCGGGGAATCACCGCGCCGAAGCCCGTGTCCAGGTGGTCCCACGCATAGACGCCGACGTAGTTCTCGACCTGGGGGGCCAGCTGGGTCTGGATGCTGTACCACTCGCCCATTCCCGGAACGGGGTCGATGGCGAAGATGTTGATGGGGATGTTCCGGCGGGACTCCCCGCCATAGGCGTAGAGGAACCAGGCGGCCATGATGGCCTCGACGCCGCCACGGCTGTGCCCGATGAAGTTGTATTGCTCCGCGCCGCTGGCCGCCGCGAGGCTGGCGCCGTGGAGCGCGAGCGCGGCGTCGGACCACCCCACGCCCTGGTTCGCCATCCCGCGTTGATCGCCCTCGGAGTAGCTCGACACGTATTTGCGCAGATCTCCGGGAGTCAGCTCCAGGTTGCTGAGCAGGGGGTCGCAACGGTCCATCTGGTCGAACCAGTCGTTCTCGCCCACCCCTCGCACGGAGCCGCTGAGCTTCGTGTTGCGCAGCCCTCCGGAGATCTCCTTGTGGATGCGCACCGGGATGTAGCCCGTCTGCGGGTCGAAGATGTCCTTGTCGCTCTTGAGCTGGCGCTCGGTCTTGGACAGGAAGCGGACCAGCGAGGTCTTGTAGTCCCAGTACCGGGTCTCCTCGCCCTCGTCGCGCGCGCAGCCGGTTCCACAGAAACACACGGTGAAGACGTCCTTCGGCATGCCAGTTCCATCCGGGTCGAGGAGGGGTGCGCCTCCTATTGCCAGCGGCGTGCCGAGGCGGCTCCACCCGGTGCGCCCCAGGCCCTCCGCGAGGGACGCGGTCCACGAGGACGCGGCTGCGTCGCGTTGGCACGCGGGCCTGTCGCCAGAGGGGTAGACAAGCACCCGTGGCGTGTCCGGAGTGACGCCGGACTGTCGGTGCGTCCTGGAGGGCCTCAGGCGGACGAGCGGCGCCGCTCGCTCGAGGGCTCCAGGCGGGCGGCGGCCTCGAGCCCCCACACCGTCTTCACCTTCACGTTCGTCACCTTGCCCGAGCGCTCCAGCACGCCCTGCCCCACCAGGAACAGCGCGCCGTGGAGCTCCTTGCGGCAGCGCTCGTAGACGTCCGGAGGCACCACGAGGTTGGCGATGCCCGTCTCGTCCTCCAGCGAGATGAAGCACATGCCGCGCGCGGTGGGAGGCCGCTGGCGGCAGATCATCATCCCGCCCACCGTCACCGTGCGCCCGGAGGCCACCGTCTTCAGGCCCTCCGCCGTCACCGCGCCCTGGCGCTTGAGCAGCGGGCGTACGAGCTCCAGCGGGTGCTTCTCCAGGGACAGGCCCACGGTGTCGTAGTCCGCGCAGACGCGCGCATACACGTCCATCGAGGGCAGCTCCACCTTCGTGCCGTCCATCGACATGCCGAAGAACAGGTCGTCCGAGTCCAGCGGACCCAGCGCCTGGAGGTCCCAGAGGGCCTGTCGTCGTGAGCCGCTCAGCGACGCGAGCGCGCCCGCGAGGGCCAGCCGGGTCAGCTCGTGCCGGGGAATGCGGGCCCGCCGCGCCAGGTCACCGACGTCGGAGTAGCCGTGCTCGCCTCGGCCCGTCTCCACGCGGCGGCCCGCAGACTCGCCCAGGCCGCGCACCATCCGCAGCCCGAGCCGCAGCGCCCTGCCCTCGTCCTCCAGCGTGCAGTCCCACTGGGACACGCGCACGTCGACGGGGCGCACCTCCACGCCGTGGCGTTGCGCGTCCGCGACCAGGGTGTGCGGGGCGTAGAAGCCCATGGGTTGGGAGTTCAGGAGCGCGGTGGTGAAGGCCGCCGGGTAGTGGCACTTGAGCCAGCTGGACGCGTAGGAGATCAACGCGAAGCTGGCGGAGTGGCTCTCGGGGAAGCCGTAGTGGGCGAAGCCGCGGAAGTTGTCGAACCACTCCTCGGCCTGGGCGCGTGCGTAGCCGCGTGACAGGCAGCCCTCGACGAAGCGGCCTCGGTACTGGAGGAGCATCGACTCGGCGCGCTTGTGGCTCAGCACGCGACGAAGGCCGTCCGCCTCCTCCGCGGAGAAGCCAGCGGCCACCATGGCGAGCTTCATCGCCTGCTCCTGGAAGAGCGGCACGCCGAGCGTCTTGCCGAGGATCTCCTTCACGGCCTCGCTCGGGTACACGACGGTCTCCTCGCCGTTCCTCCGGCGCAGGAACGGGTGGACCATCTTCCCGACGATGGGGCCGGGGCGGATGAGGGCGATCTCCACGACCAGGTCGTAGAAGGTCCGCGGCTTGAGCCGGGGCAGCATGTTCATCTGGGTGCGGCTCTCGATCTGGAACACGCCCACGGTGTCCGCCTCGCACAGCATGTCGTAGACCTTGGCGTCCTCGGCGGGGATGGTGGCCAGGGACAGCTCACGGCCGTGGTGCTCGCGAATCAAGGTGAAGCACTTCGACAGCGCGGTGAGCATGCCCAGGGCGAGCAGGTCCACCTTGAGCAGGCCGATGGAGTTGATGTCGTCCTTCTCCCACTGGATGACGGTGCGGCCGGGCATGGCCGCGTTCTCCACGGGGACCAGCTGGGTCAGGGGCTCGCGGGTCATCACGAAGCCGCCGACGTGGATGGAGAGGTGTCGGGGGAAGCCCTCCAGCTCCGAGGCGAGGGACAGGGTGCGCTGGACGCGGCGGTCGAACGCGGACAGGCCGGCCTCGAGAAGGACCTCTGGCGTCACCTCGAAGCCGTGGGCGGCGGAGACCTTGGAGAGTCGGTCGACCTGGTCCAGGGACAGGCCCATGGCCTTGCCGGCCTCGCGGAGGGCCAGTCGTCCCCGGTAGCAGATGACCTCGCACACCATGCCCGCGCGGTGCCGGCCGTGCTTCTCGTAGACGTACTGGAGGACCTCCTCGCGGCGCTCGTGCTCGAAGTCCACGTCGATGTCCGGGGGCTCCTTGCGCGCCATGCTGAGGAAGCGCTCGAACAGCAGGCCCATGCGCACCGGGTCGATGGCGGTGATTTGCAGCGCGTAGCAGACCGCCGAGTTCGCCGCGCTGCCTCGGCCCTGGCAGAGGATTCCGCGCCGCCGCGCGAAGCCGACGATGTCCCAGAGCGCCAGGAAGTAACCCGCGAAGTCCAGCGCGGCGATGAGGCGCAGCTCGTGTTCGATCTGCTTCACCACCTCGGGGGGCACACCCGCTGGGTAGCGGATGGTGAGCCCTTCGTAGGTCAGGGCGCGCAGGTGCTCGTCCGCGGTGCGGCCTGGGGGCAGGTCCTCCTCCGGGAAGCGGTAGCGCAGGTCGTCCAGGGAGGCACGGCAGCGCGAGGCCAGCTCCACGGTGCGCTCCAGCGCGTCCGGCCGGTCCGCGAAGAGGCGCGCCATCTCGTGGGGGCCCTTCAGCGTGCGCTCCGCGTTGGGCAGCAGGCGCGTGCCCACGCGGTCCACGGTGGTGCCGTACCGCACGGCGGTCAGGACGTCCTGGAGGGGCTGACGGCGTCGGTGGTGCGTGTGCACGTCGTTGTGCACGACGAGGGGGGTCCTCAGTTCTCGGGCCAGTGCGACGGCTTGCGCTTCGCGCGCCGAGTCCCCCGCGGACAGCGTGCGGCACAGTCCGACGTGGAAGCGCTCCGGGAAGGCCTCGGCGAGGGGGGCGATGCGTTCGAGGGGGGCGGGTTCGGGGAGGAGCGCGAGGAGCCCGCTGGAGCGCTCGGCCAGGGCGCGCCAGGGCAGCCCTGCCTCACCCTTGGGGTGGGTCATGCGGCTCTGGGAGACCAGGGAGCAGAGGTTCGAGTAGCCCCCGGCGTCCGCCGCGTAGACGACCACGGGAGGCCCGTCCTCCAGTGTCAGCTCCGCGCCCAGGATGAGGCGCAGGCCGTGCTCCTTCGCGGCCAGGTGGGCCTTCACGGCCCCGTAGAGACCATCCGCATCCGTCAGCGCCAGCGCGCGCTGCCCCAGTCGGGCGGCCGTGACGATGAGTTCCTCCGGATGCGAGGCCCCGCGCAGGAACGAGAAGTTGGAGCGACACACGAGCTCGGCGTAGTCCACGCCCGATCAAGACACTGACCAGCCGTTCAGGCGCTAGGTCGGATCTTCGTTCGACGTGTTAGGGACTTGGTGGGTTCCGTTCCCCTGTTTCCACGTGCTTCCGGAGGGCCCGGTGAGGACCGAGCCTCCTTGACCTGCGGCTTCGTCACTTGATTGAACGAGCGTGACCATGAGCTCGCGCGCCTGTGCGGCACTGCTGCTGTTCTTCTCGGCGTGCGCCACGTCGGCACCGGGTCCGAGGGAACTTGGCCCTCGGGCCACTCGGCTCGCCAACCTCCAGCGGGCGGCGGAGCTGCCGTGGAAGGACGATGGACGGTGCGTCGTCCGCGAGGCCTCTCAACCCTGGCCCGTGCTCGCGGAGCGCTGCTTCCACGCGCTCGACCATGACCGGGTCCGGTTCAACGACCCGACGCGGAGATGTACGGTCGCGTCCGCGGGCGCGGCGGCTCTGGGCATCGGCCTCTGTGTCCTGGCCGCGCCCGAGATTGTCGTGGGCGCAGTGGTCGTCTTGGGTGTCGTGGTGGTGGGGTTCGTCATCGAGGAAGCGCTGGAGGCGTATGAGCTGCGAGGGAGCAACTGGGAGGATGAAGAGGCCTCGCTCCAGACGAAGCCGACCCTGCGGGAGCCTTCCGCGAATCGAAAGCCCGAGCCAACAGGTCAGGATGCGTTCCCACCAGTGCCCACCGAACCCACGGAGCAAGAGCGCCGCCCGGAGTGCAGACCCATCCCTGTGCCACACGCGGGCAATGATGCTGCGCACAACACGTGCGCCGACACGTTTCCGCCGAACCGTTACCCTGGAATGGACGTGCTCGTGAACGGAGTGCGCTTCGATGCGCTACAGGTCGGCGCGCGCGTGCTGTGGGAGATCAAGACCCACCAGTTCGACACGTACAATGCATTCGTCCAGCGGCAGGAGATCGAACGCGAATATGCGCAACTCAGAAGAGAGCGCGCTGCTGCTGCGGCCTGTGGATACAAGTTCGTCGTTGGAGTGAGTACCCAAGCGCACAGAGTCGCGCTGCTGCGACGAGATCAATCCTTCACCATCGTTGTCACAGACTGCAGACGATGACTCAGCAAAAAAATCTCATTATCACTATCCATGCACCCGCGCTCGTGGGTAACGATGGACGCCCGCTCGCTGTCATTCATGGAATGGAAAAGGCGCTCTCCGACCTTCGGCTGGAGTGGCGACTTTCCACCGGAGGGCGCCCCATCGCATTGCCGCAACGAGATGAGTGGCTCGCAGAGAATACCGTGGATGGGGGTTTCCCTCTCATGTGTAACGGGGACATACGCTTTCCCGTGACAGTCACTGGGTCGGAAAGGCCTGGGATCCTCAGTCCAGGCGGCCATGCACAGTTTGAAGTGTATGCAGAACTGCCTTTGGCTGAACCGGTGCTCACGGCAGCTACTTCGCTGTTCGAGGGCATGGCAGAAGGAGCCGGCGCGTTCTGGGGACGTGCGACACCCGACGACGCTGCAGTAGACATCGCATATCAGACAGCACCCACGCTGGAGGGGCCGCCGTCTCCACGTCGGGGTCTGCCCGCCCTGAAGCTCTTCGAGGACATCCGCTCGCCCGAAACCCCCTATTACCTCGGGTGGCTGAACTACTGGTCGGAGGCTGCCGCCAGGACCATCGGGTTTCCTGACCCGGCCCAGGACGCGGACTTGCTCTCACGGTCCCGGCGCACTGCATCGGGTGGATGGGTCGTGCAGCTCACGGACGCGCCGCTCGATCTCGACGACCCCGCCCACCTGGATGCACTCAAGCGAACCTATGAGCGCTTCCCGGAGATCGGCGGTCGCTCGACGACTCGTCGGTGAGCGTCACGACGCATCCGACTTGGTGGCTTGTGGATACGACTTCGTCGTCGGTGTGAGCACCGAAGAGCACCAGCGCGCACTGCTCGACGAGATTCCCACACTCAATGTCGTCGTCACGGGATGTCCACGATGACCCAACCGAGAACCCTCACCCTCATCGTCTATGCGCCTGCGCTTGCAGGTAAAGACGGCCGCGCTCTCGATGCCATCCAGGGGATGGAAAGGGCGCTCCCTGGCTTGCGCCTGGAGTGGCGGATCTCCGAAAGTGGAAGACCCATTCCACTGCCGCAGCGCGACGCGTGGCTCATGGAGAGTATCGAGGGGGGAGCGAGAACTCGGCGCTCTTCAGCCCGGGTGGCCAAGCCCAATTCGAAGTGCATGCAAAGCTACCACTCGACGAACCCGTGATCGCGGCAGCTGCGGCTGTGCTGGGGGCAATGGCAGAGGGAGCACACTCATTCTGGGGCCATGCGTCGCCGCAGGGTTATGGCTCGGAGATCGCGAAGCAGCTTCGTCGCTCAGTGAATGGACCGGAGCGCTCACCTCGTGGGCTGCCCATGCTCAGCCTTCCAGAGAAGCTCCCCACGAAAGAGACGCCCTCTTTCCTCGGGTGGGTAAACTACTGGTCCGCCGCTACCGCTCGAGCTATCGGATTCCCTGATCCTGCTCGCGACACCGAGTTGCTCACGCGAGCACGGCGCACGACATCGGGAGGATGGGTTGTGCAACTCACAGACACGCCTCTCGACTATGACGACCCAGCCCACCTCGATGCACTCAAGCGAACTCATGAGCGCTTCCCGGAGATAGGCGGTCGCTCGAACTTGAGATAGATTGGTCCACCAGGAGGTGGCCATGACCTGGGTACTTCAAGCAGCGGTGGTGCTGTCGGTCCTGATGGGTCTCCTGGGAGCGGTCTGGGCAATCGTCCTCGGCTACCGCTACGCGCGAAAGTGTCGACAGGCCGCCGCCGAAGCAGCCCTCGGCATCTACGGCCAACGCGAACTCGAACTCACCGGCTTTCGCGGCTGGCTGGCGGATTGGGTCGATGGCACCTCCAGCGAGGGTTGTGCCTCCAGTTCGGACTCGTCTCCCAGCATGTGCGGAGACACCTCCGACTCAGCCCACGCGTCCTCGGACTGAAACCACAGGTATCACCCGGGGTGACGACACCTCCGTCCGAAACGCACCCGGGGTAACAAGCCAGCTTCACGCGAAAGGGCCCGGGCCGCCTCTGGTAGCGTCATGAATACATGCTGCCGCAGCTCGTGACGCCTCTCCTCGACCCGGCTGAGCCGGACCTGTCCATCGCCTTCGAGCGCAACCTCATCGACGAACGACTTCGCGTCGCCCGGCGCCTGGGCGCACTGCGCTTCGTTGGTGTGCTCGCCTGGCTCTGCTTGAGCCTGACCCTCTCGTGGCCCGCGTCCCCGGCCGCGCTGGGCATCTACCTGGTGCTCGCAGGTGCGCTCTGGGCTGCGGCGGTCTTCACCCCCGGGTCCCGGTATGCGGGCCTGGCCGTGGCGCTGGTGGACGCGCCCATGGTCTTCCTCCAGCAATACCTCACCCTCCAGGCCGACGTGCCCGCCGATCTCGTGGGCCCCATGTCCTGCGGGGTGTTCTGCGTGCTCCTCGCGTTGTCCGTGCTGTCGCTGGACGTGGGCACCGTGGCGCTCTGCGCGGTGATGGGCATGGGCTTCTCAGTCGCCCTGATGAGTCAGGGCACTCCCGAGGACTGGAAGCTCGCCCCCGTGCTCGTCGTCATCCTTGGCGTCACAGCCTTGGCGCTCGCCTACGCCACGCACCGCATCCAGCACCTGCTCCACGGCATCTCCCGAGAACAGGCCCGACGCGAGCGCCTGGGGCGATACTTCTCCCCCGAGGTGGCCCGCCACATCGCCGATCGAGGCACCGGCCTCGCCACGGGCCAGCATCGCGAGGTGACGCTGCTGTTCTCCGACATCCGAGGCTTCACCTCCATGTCCGAGCGCATGGACAGCCCCCAGGTGGTCGCGCTGCTCAACGAGTACCTGTCGCGCATGGTGGAGGTGGTGTTCCGCCATGGCGGGACGCTCGACAAGTTCATCGGCGACGGCATCCTCGCGTACTTCGGCGCGCCGCTCGACCACCCGGACCATGCGCGCGCGGCCGTGGCGTGTGGACTGGAGATGCTCGACGTGCTGGCGGCGCTCAACACGGAGCGCGTGGCGCGGGGCGAGGAGCCGCTGCACATCGGCATTGGCATCCACACCGGCCGCGTCGTCGTGGGCGACGTCGGCAGCCCCCAGCGGCGCGAGTACACGGTGATTGGTGACGCGGTGAACCTGGCCAGCCGTATCGAAGGGCTCACCAAGCAGGTGGGGACACCCCTGCTCGTGTCCGCATCCACGCGCGCCACCGCGGGAGAGACCTTCACCTGGTCCCCTGCCCCTCCGGTGGCGGTCAAGGGCAAGAGCGAGCCGGTCGCCACCTTCGTCCCCTCCACGGGGATCGCGCAGCCGGGCATCACCCCGCACGGCTGATTACGGCTTCGCCTTCGCGGCCTCGGCCAGTTGCCGCGACTTCGCGTACAGCTCCGCCGCGATTGCCGCATCGCCCAGCGCGGCGTGGCATTCGGCCAGACTGTCCCAGGCATTGGCCGACTCCGGATGAAGCGCGGTGTTGAGGGTGAACACCTTCAGCGCCGGGCGGGCGCCGAGGTTCTCACGGATGGCATAGCCGGCGCCGTTGATGGCGCGCTCCAACTCCTCCGAGGCGACGCCGCTGCCGTCGCGCAACCAGGTCTTCAACGCCGTGTCGTCGGCGCCGTCATCAGCGAGGGCATGGGTGAACAGGCGCTCGGACAGCGTCTCTCGCGGAAACAACCGTGGCGCCACCTGCGCCATGGTGCTGTCCACCAGCGTGCGTGACCAGACGTTGCGCACGCTGCCGTTGGTGAAATAGACGAACGTCCAGGTGTCACCCGCCAACGAGTCCTTGAACAACAGGCGTGCACGCACGCGAGTGCCACCGTCGTGGCTCATCTGCCGATAATCGCCGCTCTGCCCGAACTCCCAGCCACTGACAAACCCACTGTCGCGGCCCGTGCTGAGCTTCCGCGGCTGCAGCAGCGTCTGGAGCGTCGCCCGACGCACCAGCTTGCCGGCGGCCAGCGCCTGCAGGAAGCGGTCGAGCTCTCCGACGGTGGTGTGCAGGCTGGCATGCCCCAGCGCATAGGCGGGCCAGGCGACATCGTCCTCCCGTTGCAGGGCGCCATCCTTGCCGATGTACGCCGTCGCCAGGCGCGCGGCGGGCACACCAGCGGGCCCCAGCCAGGTGTTGCGCAGGCCCAGTGGTTTCAGGATGCGCTGGCGCACGATGGCCGCATAGGGCTGACGATAGTGCGCTTGCAGCAACGCGGTCAGCACCAGGAAGTTGGTCTGCGTGTAACGATTGCTGCTGCCGGTGGCGAACTGCATCGGGGCGTCCGCCAGCCCCGCGAACGCTGCCTCCAGCGTGGGAGCAAGCCCCGCATGCCCCTTCGATACCAGGGCCCCTTCGTGATTCTCGAAGTACTCCGGCACACCGGAGCTGTGCTCCAGGAAGTGGCGCACGCTGATCGCCTTCCACGCGACGGGCAGGTCGGGCAGGTAGCGGCTGGCGGGCGCATCCAGCTCGACACGGCCCTGCTCGACCAGTTGCATCACCAGCACGCTGGCCAGCAGCTTGGCCAGCGAATAGGCGTTGAACACGGTATCGGTCGAGACAGGCGCGTGGCGCTCAATGTCCTTCTCGCCATTCGACGCTTGATAGACGAGCTGACCGTTGTGGCGGATCAGCACGGCCTGCCCGGCGATACCATAGCGCTCGCGGTTGAGCTTCAGTTGCGCGTCGAGGCGAGTCTTCAGCTCCGGACTCGCCGCCGGAGCAGCCAACGGAACTGCGACGAGCACGCAGAAGAGCGCGGCGACAATCTGGCGATGCATCCTGGTGTTCCTTCCAGAGGTGAGCACGCACCTTAAGGAGCACCCCGGCACAGGGTCAATGCACGGTGAGCGAACGGCCGATCCCCACGCGACGCACCTCCTGCGCGCGTCGCATGGTTGCTGCGGCTCAGTGGATGTTGAGACACCCGTCACTCAAGTCGACACCTCCCAGAATCTCCACCGGTCCGACGGGGATGATCTCGAGAGCATCGAACGTCTGGTTTTCGCGGCAGACACCCCGCGCGAAGTTGAAGCCGGGCTTCAGCGCCTCCAGGTTCGTGACGAGCCCCCTGTTGCGCAGCCACGCCAGGACATCCTCCGTCACCGCCGGCACGTAGAGCACCGCGTGGTGGATGGAGAACCCCTGGAGCTCCTCGTCGTCCTCCAGGTCCATGACGCCGTCACCGTCCAGGTCATCGTAGACAGTGAAGTAGCCCACTCCCAACAACCCGGGATTCAAGTCGTTGAGCGCCGCCGTCGGAGGCGCGTCCTCCAGCGTCAGGGTGAACGCTCCAGGAACGCTCCCGGTGAGCAACTGGTCACCCTGGGAGACAAGCACATCTCCCGACGAGCCCATCCAGTTGTCCCAGGCGATGGCCACCGTGCTGCGCCCCGGCACCCGGGCGGGCTCCAACGACGTCACCTGACCGTTCAAGGTGTATCCCTCGGACTCCTCCGTCGAAGGTCCCGGCTTCTTCTCGGCGTCATCTCCACAAGCGGTGAGCAGGGACGCGGCAAGACTCGCAGCGAGGATTGCAATGTAACGGTTCATGAGTTGCTTTCGTGATGGAACAGTGTCGTTCGCGCCGCGCGGCCACTCGCCAGGAGACACCTGAAACATCCGAGCACTGCGCGGCCGAGCGACTCTCTAAAGAAGCGCTGGCCACACCGCAAGCACGCCCTCGGCGACGCCGCAGTGCTTGGACTCTTGGAGGCTCAACCATGCCAGGCAGACGTTCGCGCCCGCGACGCCCCTGCGAACTGACGCCGTGAAGGTCGAGGACCTGGACAGGCGTGGAGCCGCGGACTCCACACACTGAGTCGCGTTTGACTCGGCATACACCAACCCCCGTCGGCGCCTCCTGTCCATACCACTGCGGGGTGAGGGACAGATTTACAGCCCGGACTTATGTATGGATGAAGGACATGCCGGCGCACCCCACGGGGTGGCCTGACCAGGAGGGGTGGATGTTCAATCCGACGGACTTCAACACTCGAGAGCTCGTGGTCCGGGACAACGCAATCATCGCGCTCAGCAGCCAGCGCTCCGTCCCCAAAGCCCTCGAGGCGAGCCGCACGTCGATGCTCGAGTTCGTCCAGGCCGACGCCATGGCGCTGTGCCTCATGCGCTTGACGCCTACGCTCGACTTCCGCTGGCACGTCCCCGGCCACCGCATCCCCATCCTCGAGGAGTACGCCGGACTGGTCGACCATGACTTCCTCCGGGACCCCATCCTCGCCCAGCCCGGCGTGCCCATCTGCGACACGCAACTGATCTCACGCCGGGACTACGAGCGCACCCTCATCTACCAACGCAGCCGGGAGCTGGAGCAGCCCCTGGAACACATCATGGCCGTCCTCGTGCCCATCCGCCCGGGCCTCGTCGGCGCCCTCGCGTTCTACCGGCACCAGCGCTCCCCCTTCCCCACCCAGAGCGTCACCGCCCTCGCCAGCGTCACCCGGCACTTCGCCAACACCCTGGGCAACTGCCAGGACTTCCAGGACATGACGGCTGGCGCGCAGTTGCTCCAGGAACTCTACCAGCGCGACGACTCCGCCTTCATCATCCTGGAGCCGCCCAGGCGCGAGGTGTTCCGCTCCCAGCACGCCACCTACCTGCTGGAGCGCTGGTTCACGCCTTCGGAGATCCACGCCTCCGGGCTCCCGTTCGTCTTCAAGGAGCAGTTGGACGCCCTGGTCCGGATGACTCCAGACGAGCGGCTCGGCAAGAACCTCTGGGTCGCCAATCATCCCGACGGTTACCGCACGTGCCGGTTCATCGAGCTGCCCGCCAATGACGCCCCCCGCCAGTGGGCCCTCCTCTTGACCGAGCTCCCCCACTCCATCCCCCTCCCTCTGCACATGCAACGCGAGCTCACCTCCCGCGAGCTCGACATCGCGAAGGGTGTGCTCCGCAACTGGTCCAACGGACAGATCGCCGATGACCTCAAGATCTCCGACCAGACGGTGAAGACCCACGTGCGCAACCTCTTCGGCAAGCTGGGCGTCGACGACCGCGCCGACTTCCTCTACCAGCTCGCCCTCCTCAGCAAGCCGGTGTGACACGCCCCACCGCGAGTCGGAGGCGCCTCCGACTCGCGTGCGCGGCCGCTACGTCGTGAGGTCACCGCCCTGACGGAAGATGCGCGGGTAGACGCACCGCGCGACGCGGGCCGAGAAGAGGATCGCCTCCTGGTCCTCCGGCTCCGACAGGCCCGCGAAGAGCCGCTCCATCTCCGCCACGTGGTCCCCGTCCAGCGCCCCGTGGCTGCGCAGGAACGTCACCGACTTGTGGATGTTGGGGATGGTGGACACCTCCCTCAGTCGCTCGGCCCACACGCCTGCCCGCGTCTGTGACAGGTACTCCAGCACGTACGCGGTCCCCAGCGCCGCCGTCGCAACGCCCGCGCGAGAGGTGAAGAAGTTCCACCCCGTATAGGCCTTCACCGCGGGGCTGCGCGCCGCCGCCTCCACGGACTCCTCCGAGCACCCCAGGTTCTTCAGGTCCGACAGCAGCCACCGGTCATGCCCCCGCTCCTCCTCGCCCTTCTGGATGAGCAGCGTCGCCAGCTCCGGGAGCCGGCCCTGCTGCCTGAGCCGCACACCCGCCTCCGCGAGGATGGGCGTACTCCAACGGGCGTAGTGGTACGTCTGGATGAGGAAGTGGATGTAGCCCTCCTTGTCGAGGGTGCCCGCGAGGAGGCTCCGAGCGTCGGGCTGCGCGTCCACCGCCGCCACCAGTCCTCGCGCCTCCGCGTCCAGCGCCGCCAACCAATTCGCTCCCACGTGATTCTCCGTCTGGGTGTGCACGTACGTCTCCTGTCCGGTGCCCCTGGGGCTCCCGGTCGCTGCGTGTTGAAGGTGAAGGGAAAGCAACCGCTACCGCCTAGGCGGCCAGGCTCACGCCGTGCTCCAGCGCGTGGAAGCGCGCCAGGGAGTCCGTCGGAATCTCATCGAGCGCCATGACGAGCGGCAGCGTGAACCACTGGAAATACGTGTCGTAGAGGGGCTCGGCGATGAAGCGCGCGCCCATCGTCCTGGCGAAGAGCGCGGGCGCCCGGGGCAGCCGCAGCCCGTCCCACTGCCCCTGCGCCGCCCTGGCCCGCTCCTCGGGCGTGTAGAAGGGACTGCGGGGCCGTGCCGGGGCGTGACACGTGTCGGGGATGGAGACGCGCCAGTGGGGGCTCAGCCAGCCGCGTCGGGCAGCCACCAACCAGGAGAGGCGCGCGTCCTCGGCCGAGTCCGTCTCCAGGTTCGCGGACGCAATCCAGTGCGTCACACCGCGCCGCCGGCTCTCCGCGTACATGCCCGCCTGCAGCCACGTGACGGCCTCCGAGCGCCGCCACTGTGGCAACACACAGAAGCGTGAGGGCTCCGCGACCAACCGCCCCGGTTGGAGCAGCCCCGAGAGGTCCACCCGCTGCTCCATCTCGAGCCCCACCTTCCCTCCCAGGTTCGCCGCCACCTCCGCGTTGGGCAGCGCCACGCGCATCGTCGCCACCGGCTCATCACCGGCATAGACGAGCACGTGCACCGTGGTGTCGAGCGTGTCGACACACGTCACCTCCCGCCGGGACACCGCGGACTGCTCGGACAACAAGCCCAGCTCACCGCCGAAGACCGCCCAGCGGATGCGCGCCACGGCATCGAGTTCCTTCTGGGTGGCGGCGACACGCCAACGCCAGTGCCAGTGTCTGCACGTCATGGGTACCCCTCCTGGTCATGAAGAGGGTCGGTGTCTCACCGCCCTCTCACGTCCTTTCGTGGCGGGAGACCCGAGTTCGACGGTGGAGGTGTGCTGGCGGCCCCGCACGCTTCCGAAGAATGATGGCGTCGCACCTCGCAAGGCACCCCTTCGCGAACCACAGCCCCGGCCGATGAGGAGCACTCAACCCCCTGTCCAGAGGTTCGATGATGCGTCATGTCTTGGTGGTGGCGGTGTTCCTGGGTCTGTCGTCCCTCGGCTGCGGTGGCGCGGTGGAGGACAACGCGGGCGATGAGCTCGCGGTGTCTTCCGATGAGCTCTCGGCCTGTTCTGACTCCCTGCCCCGATGCTCTTCCTATGAGGGCAGGGCCTGCGGCACGCTGGGGGCCAGCGTGCAGTGCTGCCTCAGCAGCACCGCGCCCGGGGTCTGCATCTGCGAGCCGACGTCGAGACTCAGGTGGGAGTGTTTCGGCCAGTAGTCCCTGAGCGGACCGAAGGGGCCGGCGAAACGGACCGGTCTCTTCAGTCCCGCGTGCGCACGCGGGTGCGCGACCTCACCCGGGCGGATTCATCCCCGCCCAGTAGTTCTGCATCCCCCGGAGGTGGTTGCCTCCATCCACGGAGATCGTCTCTCCGGTGATCCAGGACGAGTCCTCGCTGCACAGGTAGGCGACGGCGCTGGCGATGTCGGAGGGGAGACCGCAGGGCTTGCCCAGCGGCGTCCTCGCGAGGAACTCACCGCGCATGCGCTCCACGAACCCCGCGTTCTCCACCAGGGGCGTGAGGATGACGCCCGGCGCCACCACGTTCACCCGGATGCCATGCCTTCCGAGCTCCAGCGCGGCGACCCTCGACAGGTGCGCGAGCCCCGCCTTGGAGGCGCAGTAGTGCGCCATGCCCTCCGTCATGCCGAGCTGCGCCAGGGAGGAGATGTTCACCACCGCGCCGGGCTTCTTCGCCTGGAGCAGCGCGCGCGCGAAGGCCTTCATGAAGAGGAATGGCCCCTTCAGGTTCACGGTCATCACCTGGTCGAAGGTGTCCTCCTCCAGGTCCACCAGCAGCGACATCGTCACCGTCCCGGCGTTGTTCACCAGGATTCCCGGCAGCCCCAGCTCACGCTCGGCGAACTCGATGCCCCGAGCCACATCCTTCGCCTGGGTCACGTCGCCGGCGAAGGGCACCGCCCGCGCCCGCCCCTCCGCGACGCGGTTGAGCTCCTCGGCGGTCGCGTCCAGGGTCGACTGGGTCCGACCGAAGAGGAGCACGTGGGTCCCCTCTCGCATCAGGCGCTCGGCGATTCCCTTCCCGATACCTTGTGCCGCCCCTGTCACAATCGCGCTATTCGATATGAGTTTCACGCGGACTCCTTGGTCATGCCGGGAGTCTTGATTTTATCGGCAGGCTGGCATTGAAGCGAACCGCACGCCCTCGCTGGCCCGCATCGCGCCCGGTGCGGGCCACATCGGACCGCGCTGCCAGGAAGGGCGGTCCGCAGAGGAACGGCATGGTGGTTTCCCCTTATGCGCTGAGTGGATCAAGACTTCCCAACCCCGAAGCTGCTCGACTTCACTACAAGTGGACATCTCGCTAGAGTCTTGAGCATGTCGAACTCGGGGGGCAGTACTGCGGCAGGCGCGGCAGACCATCAGGGCGACGAGACCAGCCCCTCGGTCGTCGCCGTTGCGGACCTGAAAAGCCCAGACACCAGGAGGCCATTTCTCCGAAACCTGGCGATGTTGGGGTTCGCGGGAACCGCCATGCTCTGGTGGGTCCTGCACTACACGGATGGCTTCGAGCAGGTTGGCGGATTCCTCGCGCTGGGTGGAGCGCTGTCCTGGTTGGCTTTCGTGCTCCGGTTGATCAGCGAGGACCGCACCAAACAACTTCAGTCCTGGCTCGACGAGCAGGTGCTCTCGAACCCCAGAACTCCGCGATTCACGGTCGCAGCACTGGTGGGGTTCGTGGCCTTCATCCACTGCTTGGGAACCATCGAGTTGGAAGCCCCGAGGGAGGCCGTGGAACGGAGCGTGGAAGTTCGTCTCGCGGGCGCCGCTCAAGGCGATGAGCAGACAATCCCCGCGAGTCGCGCCCTGCGAATGAACTTCTGGCGATGGCCCTTCAGCGCACCGGAGATCGAAGTCCGCGTCATGGGATATCCCGAACGACGGCTACAGCTGTCGCGTTGGTGGTGGAGAAAGACGACGTTGCGAATCCCAGAGTCGTTCCTGCGTCCCGTCATTCTCGTCAGGCCCGAGGAACACCTCGCCAACCGGATCCGCCAGAACAAGGTCCAGTTGAACATCCTGGTCACCCATGAGGGCCGGACGAAGCAGTACAGCGTCGATGGGTACGGGGGAGAAGGGGTATGGATCGGCTGCGCCGAAGACGTCGAGGTGCCCGCGCATATTCGCACAGGCTGGACCGCGGAACTCCGGCAGGCATCCCATCCACTCATGGCCATGTGGTCGAGGCCTCGTGTTCCGGTCCCAGCCGTTCCACCACTCGAAACAGGTGACATCGTCGATGTTCATTTCTCGGGACATTCGGCGAGGGTAGAGGTCGCTCCCGTGCCCTCGTTCTCAAACTTTCCACAAGAGGTCGTGGTGTTCACCAGCCCATGAGACTCGCGCGACTCCTGTTCCTGGTCCTCGTCTGCCCCGTGGCCGCCATGGCCCAAGGCGTTCCAGTCGTCTTCACCTATGAAGGAAGCGGCTTCGATATCTACTTCGCATCGGCCACGTCGCGCTCCCAGTCAGAGCTGGAGGCCGCCCGACGCGTCGCTGGCGAACTTGCGCGCTTCGGACGCTACTGGAGGTTCGACGAAACCACGACCTCGCCATCAGGCAACTTCATTCATGGTCACATCGAAGCGAAAGGCAATCTCTACCATCTCGTCCTGGATGTCTATCGCGGCAAGAACTTCGCACACACACTCTGGCGCTGCCTGCTCTACGAGCCCCAGACCATCGTTCTGCGAGGTGTTCCCGCGGTCGCGAATATTCCGCGTGACGTGGGGGCATGCCTCAACAAGGACTTCCCTCGCGACATCAAGAAGCTCAAGGACGTGTTGAAGGAGTCTTTCATGCTGACAAGCGAGGCCGATTTGCGGTCCCCTCCCCGCGGATTGCTGAGGCTGGCGTGGCCCTCGTATTGCAGCCTCGCGGGATCGACGTTTCGCATCACCGGAGCCCCCCCACAGGGCGCACAGGTCAAGATCTCGTCTCTTGGCACATGGCGCATCGGCCGTTGGTCGGCCCCTTCCGAGGAGGTGCTCACCGTCGAGCACCTCAAAATGAATGGCCAGAAGCTCCGCGCCGAGCACTATTCCAACATCCGCCAGCTCAAGTCGGTCCAGATCTGGCTGGACTCCATCGAAGATGAGGGAATCCCGTGCGACTTGCAGGTGGCCAAATGAAAGTCCTGCCTGTGGCCCTGGTGATACTGATTCCGTTGACCAGTATCGGCGAAGCTCCTTCCCGCGTGGCTGGACAATTAGAGGTCGCCGCGAACCTCGAAGCGCAAGACAAACTGCATGAGGCCCTCAAGACCTACGAGGACCTCCTACGCTCGGGCGACGTCTCTTCCCACGAGGAAGGCGCCATCCGACTCAGGACTGCTCGGCTTCGCGCGGAGGCCACCCCCACAGACCGACGACAGGTGACCGCCGACCTGCGCCGCGCTGCGGAGCTCGCGACGCCTGAGATTCAGCGAAGCGCCCTGAACGACCTGGGCGTGTTCCTCCTGGAGAGCGGGCGTCCTGAAGAGGCACTTGCGGTCATGCAGGAACTCGAACTGCGGGCGCAACTGGTCCCAACGCTGCGCGCCCAGGAACGCGCGGTCTATGCCTTCAACCTGGGCCGGGCGCTCCAGGCATCGGGAGACAGCCAGGCCGCGTTCTGGAAGTACCATTTTGCAGCGCAGACACTTCCCACGTTCGAGAAGCCCATCAATGGCGCCCTGGCTGTGCTGACCGAGCAACGTCCGCCGAGGATCGCTCAAGCCCAGGTGCTACTCGGAGGACTCACGGCGGTCACCCCCCGGGCCGTCCGTGCAGGAGTGAAGAAGCTCGTCATCGCATGGAAGGATGCCCCGGAAACAGCGGACCTCCTGCCGATTCTCGCGCGGGCCATCGTGCGACAAGGCGTCACGGTGGAGGACTTCCTCACCGAGGACTGGCCCGCGCTGTCGCAAGGTGGCTCCGAAGGCGGCAACTACCGCGCCATGCTCCAGGAGATGCGGGTGGCGCTTCGAGGAGAGCTTGCCTTCGAGGAGTTCGAGGCCTTCCAGAACCACGCCCCCGCCTTCAACGCCTGGCCCGTGACGGGCATGGGTGGGACAGCTTTTCGCGACTTGCTTTTCTATGCGGCACAAGCCGCGGAGAAATCGGGGCGAAGAGACGCTGCCATCATGCTGTATGCGAATGCATGGGCTCGTAACTGGAATGATCTAGACCCACCTGCTCGCCTCGCGGAATTGCTGCAGACCCACACGGGACCAGATACGCCCTACTCCAGTTGGCTTCGAGGAGTCATCGAACGCTTGTTCCAGATGAAGTGGGGGGCCCATATGGATGGTGCCGTGGAGACCAAGCTCCGACTGCACGTCGCATTGGGAATGATCTTCGCGCGAGACCCGAACTCAGCATTGGTGGGAACGAGGAGCTTCATCTATCAATATGAGCAGGCGTTGGCTTTGGAGCAGCGACTTCGAGAACTCGATCCACAACGGCCACAGCCAACAGGCCTCCAGATGCTTCTCGCCGATGCCTACGTCGCGCGGAAAATGCCCGAGGGGGCCTGTTCCCATTACCTCGATGCGGGCAAAGTGCTCCTGCAGCAGGATCAGTTCCTGGAATCTTCTCGAGCCATCACGAAGTGTCGGAATGCGCTCCCTCGTGATTCCAAGCACCACAGCAGGTTGGAGAAGACCGAGGAGTTGCTCGCCAAGCTCTCGGGTCCCGAGCAAGTCTGCCAGGGCGTATTGGTGGACACCCGGGCGAACCCCCGGAACTGTGGCAAGTGTGGCAACATGTGTGCGGAGACCATGACCTGCCGAGAGGGGGCATGTATCGGTGACAGTGCCAACAATCCGCATTGAGATGCGCGACCTCGCGGTCAGCGAGAGCCCCGCTTCCGGTTCAACTGGAAGCAAGGGCTCGTTGCAATCCCGTCAATAACAGAGGTAGTTGTCCGTCCACGTGTGGGGATCCTGCGGCTCCAGGAACGCCGTACACGTGAGCCCCGCCCCCGAACGCGAACCGTCGTGGTACCAAGACAACACGACCGGCGACTCCGGGGGCACGCACAGGTAATTGTCATTCCACGTCGTCGAAGGCGGCTCCGCCGGCTCGCGAATCTGCGTGCAACGCCCGGCCGACGCTGGCGGCGTGGCGGAGTACCAGCGCAGCCCGATCTCCTTGTTCGTGCAGACGTAGTTGTCCAACCAGCCGCCCGCGACGTCGGCTGTCTCCAGCATCTGCGTGCACGTCATCCCCGCGATGGGGCCCGCCGCGCTGAAGCGCACCTTCAGCGGCGCGTCATGGCACAAGAAGTTGTCCCACCAGGAGTGGCTCTCGATGGGCTCCTGGAACCGGACACAGGCCTTGTTGAACACAGGTCCCGCGGACGACCAGGAGAGCTGCAGCGGCGAGGACTCGGGCACGCAGAGATGGTTGTTCCCCCAGCCGTTCGACGCCGGCTCATCCGACTCGTGCACCTGGGTGCAGCGCATCCCCGGGACCGTGCCCGCGTTGCTCCACACGAAGCCCTGGTCCTGGGGCGCGCACAGGTAGTTGTCATCCCAGCCCTGGCTGTCCGAGCCCTCGGTGATGGCCGTGCACACCATGCCCGGGATGGGTCCATGGTCGCTGAAGGCCAGCCCCTCGAAGTTCGCCGCCAGCACCGGCCCCGCGTCTCGCAGCGCGCGCAGATACACCTCCAGCGCGACCAACTCCGCCTCATCGAGCGCCAGCGGGCGCAGCTGCGGGTCCACCGGGCGCAGTCCTCCTGGCGCGCCCAGGTGCGCGTGCCCTCCCCGGTTGTAGAAGTCGAGCACGTCGCGCAGGGTCGCCGCCCGCCCGGTGTGGAAGTACGGCCCGGTGTCCGCCACGTTCCAGAGCGTGGGCGTCTTGTAGGCCGCGGGCCGCAGTCCAATCGTGTCATCCGCTCCTGTGTCGTGCGCGAGCTCGTCGGTGAAGTTGGGACCGCTGTGGCAGCCGATGCACCGCGCCTTGCCCTGGAACAGCTCCTTTCCCAGGCGCACCTGCTCGGCTCGCAACAGGTTGCCCTGGAGATCGACCACGGGCTTTCCAGCGACGGCCACAGCGTCCGCCAGGGACTCCACCTGGAGCTGCACGAGCAGGAAGGCCGCGAGCGCCTGCTGGAGACGCTCACGACTCACGGGGGACTCGGCGAAGATGCCCTCGAACTGGGAGCGCAAATCCGGTGAGCCGTTGATGTACGCCAGCGCCTGCTCGACGCTCGCGCGCGACTGCCCCGGGTCCTCGATGGCCTCCACCACCGCGTCCAACAGACTCGCCGAGCGCCGTGAGGCGCCGTGCTGGGTGGCCAGCGCGCGGTTCACCAACGTGGGGACGTTGAGCAGCGGCTCGGGCCCCGCGCCCATCCCCGTGATGAGCCCATCGGTGAAGAATCGATCCAACCGATGGCACGTCGCGCAGGCGAGCGGGACCTCACTTCCCCACTGCTTGCGGATCTCCCCCGGCGCATGGAGGGCCAATCCGGGCGACTGGAAGAGAAACCGCCCCAGGTCGACCAGCTGCGCGAAGGCCACCTCACGCCCCTGCGCGAGGAAGGCACCGAAGACGCTGGGGATGCGCAGGTCCTCGGCGCGCAGATGACGCGGGAACCCGTCCGCCTGCAGCTGCAGTCCGCGCGGATTGGCGAGCGAGAAGTAACGCGCGAGCAGCGTGCGCGCCTGGGCCGTGGTCAACAAGTCCGTGCGCCCACCATACCTCGCGGCCGCCGCGGCCAACTCGTCGTCGGGGCGAGCCGTCGCGTGGAAGACCAGCTCGTCCATGAAGAACGCGTCCTCGGCGGGGCACCCCACGCAGCCGCCCCCCGGCCCCACCCGCAGGGCCTCGCCCTCCACCGCCGTGCCCTGGAAGGTCGCCCCCGCCTCGAACTGCCCCTGCGCGAACAGCGCGCCGTTCGCCCACAGGGTGTAGCGACGCGTCATCGGGTCGACTCGCAACGCCACGTGGACCCACTTGGACGCCTGCGTCGCGGGAGTCTCCGTGAGCGAGGAGGACTGGGAGATGACTATCGGGCCCAGGGTGGACGTGCGAGGAGCGCCAGCCACGGTGTACTCGACCGTCGCATAGAGGCCTCCCGCCTGGAGCCACAGCCGCCACAGGCCGTGGTGTCGAGCGATGACGAGGTCCGCCGTGGAGACATCGAAGAGTGGCAGGAAGGCCAGCTCCGCGGTGAAGCCGGACGCGGAGAGGTCCTGCCCCGTCAGACAGCCCTTGTTGCGCGCGCAGAACGGCGTATCGAAGCCATCCACCCGCACGGAGACCGCGCCCGTGGCGCCCACGCTGAGGCCCGTGCCGCGAAAGCCGGACAGATAGCGCTCGTCGGCGCTGACGCCGTGGACCTCGCCGAGGAAGCGGACCGCGCCGACGAACTCCCCCACGTATGGGTAGACATAGGGCATCGCCCCGCCCTGGCTGTCGGCGAAGTGCGCGTTGCCGGAGACGTCGGGCGTGCGCCGCAGGGCCCGCGGGACGAGCAGCGAGGAGGCCGGATCATAGAACAGCTCGTTCATCGGCAGGTGGAGCAGACAGCTGGGATTCACGGCGCACGCGAACGACGCCTCCCAGTAGTGCTTGTTCGTCCACATGCCGCCGTTGTTGGACTCAGGGAGCAGCCCCAGCGCCGCGTAGGCCGGGCCCGACGCCGTGCGCAGCCCGTCGTCCTGGCTCATGAACTGGAACACCGGCCACCGTCGGTCCAACGGCAGCGCCTGCGCGGCCCCGGTGCGGTTCTCCGCCCAGAAGCCGGTCGCCGTGTTCAGCAGCAGCGGCGACAAGGCGCGGTGGACGGGCTCGCTGGGATGGGGCGGCGAGACGGCCCACTCCGGATTGAAGCGCCGGCTGTTGATGGGGCTGTCCAAGCGCTGGAACATCCACGCCGTGTGCTGTCCGACAGCGAAGGTGTGCATGCCCGTGGAGCGCTCGAATCCGTTTGGCAGCTCCAACGCGACGGCCGGCTGCACCGACGCGTTGAGGGCCGGGTTGGGACGACAGAAGACGTCGGTCCCATCGGGCGTCACCCAGGTGTAACCACATCGCAGGTGCGTGGGTTGCCCGCCATCCAGACGCCGGGTGCCGTCCGCCAGATAGAAGGGATGCGCGGCCAATGGATAGACGCGCGCGAACGGCTCCTCCTGGGCCGCCGTACACGAGGGGGCGCCGGACACCAGGTGACGACAGACGTTCTTCACGCCATCGAGGTCTTGCTGGACGGTCTCGTACAGCGCGCCGAGCTCCCGCTGCCGCGTCCAGGTCGCCGGGTTCCACGGCGTCTCGTTGTAGGCCCATCGGCCGCCCTCGGAGACCAGCAACCGTCCATCCGCGGTGGCGCTCAGCTCCTGTCCCCACGTGTAGAAGCTGGAGGGAGAGGGGCTGCGGCTGAGCTGGAACGAGGACAGGTACTGGCCCCACGCGATGTCGGGCGCCGGCAGTCTCGCCACGCCTCCGGTCGCGGTGTCCGGGCGGCGCGCGTCCACCACGACGACGAGCTCCGCCTGATACACGGGCACCGCCACCGTGCCGTCGCCGTTCACCGTCGCGGTGAAGGGCTGGAAGTGCAGGAGCCGGTAGCAGTCATAGCGACCACTCAGGGAGACGCTCGCGTCGCGGGTGGCGACCGTCGCGTTGAGACAGTCGGCGGGATGGCCCGTGGGGAAGGGCTTGCCCGAAGGCGAGTAGCGCGCGTCCATCACCAGTGCGCCCTGTCCGGATTGGAACCGGGGCGTCACGGACGCGGAGGCGAGCAGCCACGTCGTCCCATCCGAGCGCGACACATCTGTCGACCGCGCCGCGGTCCCGGGCAGGTTGATGCGCAGCCCCTCCCCCTGCGCCATCCCCGCCGTGAAGCGCGGCACCCCGGAGACCACGTCGACGGACGGGTCACCCAACGCGATGAAGCGAACCCGCGTCCCTTCGAACACCAGCCCCAACCGGCCATCGGGCGTGAGCAGGTCCGGCGCGAAGGGCTGCGTCACGAGCGCGTTGCGCAGCGTGATGGACGGCAGGCCCTCCGCGGCCGAGCCCGTCAGCGGCAAAGACGAACGCCCGACCTCCGAAGTCGCATCCACCGACGCATCGCCCTCCCGACATCCCCCGAGCGAGAGCAACGTGACGAGACAGGCCGCGAGACGCTGGACGACGACACGAGATGTGGATCCGGGCATTCAGAAAACTCTGCCATACATGGATTGCTGGCAACCAGGGACTCCCCATCAGACGGGCTGATTTTCCAGGCGGGCCTCCACAATCCCCTGTCCTCTTTCGATTTGTCCCCCCGAGAGGCCCCACTTAGGGTGCTTCCTCCATGAGCCCATCCCGCCCGTCCCCCGCGCCCAGGTCCAACAAGACTGTTCTCTTCGCAGGCGCCGCCGTGATGGTCATGGCGGGCGCCATGGGCGCCGGGATCATGCTGGGCGGCTCAAGGGGCTCGGCCGGGGACAGCGAGGAGATCGACGTCGGCGCGCTCCAGGAGATGGCCGGCATCCAGGCGCAGCTGCGCTCCCTGAAGCTCTGCGGTGTCCAGTACGGCGTCCGAGGAAGGCGGATGAAGTCGGGCTCACATGAGTCCGTCTGGGTCAGCGCCTGCGAGCAGGACGGCTTCACCGGAGCCCGCATCGACGTCCCCACCGAGCGGCAGGTGCAGCACGTCACCTTCGACCTGGAGCGGACCTCGGTCTCCGAGCCGTGGAAGATCCTGGTCGACAAGAACCGCGTCCCCTTCCCCGAGCTCCAGCGCGCGCTCGAGCAGCTCGCCCCCCTGCTCCGCGAGAAGACGCCCGAGGCGATGACGCGCGCCATCGAGGAGCGCGCGGCAGCGGACCGTCGACGACAGGAGAGCGAGGCCGCGGAGCGCGCCCGCCGGGACGCAGCGAAGGGCTCCTATCCGCGGCAGTGACGGGCGCGGGACTTCACGGCCGTCACCTCAGGGCGTGGTCACCACCGGGCAGGGCCACCAGGACGGCGGCGAAGCCCGGTCATCCCAGGTGCCGTCCCAGTAGTCCTTCAGCATGTACACCTCCGTGTTCGCGACGGAGCAGAAGCGCTCGGGGTGGGGATTCACGTACAGCACCTGGTCATTGCGCGAGATGGAGTAGATGAACGTGCCGCACCGCTGGGTGCTCCCCACGGGCGGCGGCCCCACGGTGGAGGCGCGCACCGTGTCCAGGAGGACTTGCGCGTTGGGCTCCTGGCAGGCGAGCTGCTGGAAGGCCTGGTTCGCCTCCAGATCCATGTCCAGGTCCACCCTGCGCGTCTTCACGGAGCACTCCTCCCCTGACTCCGTGTAGTGCAACGTCACCACGGAGTACCCCTGGGGAATCTCCGCGCAGTTCGGGAAATTGATTCGGTAGAGCGGGTGGAGCGCGCCCTCGCGATACAGGATGAAGGACTGCTCCGTCGCCTCCATCGAGAAGCCCGACTGGAACCCGACGATGATGTCAGGGCTGGAGGTGGCCTCGTTCGACACCCGGTCCAGGGTGCCGTTGCCATTGCCATCCACGTAGGCCATCACGTAGGCCATGCCCAGCTTGGAGCCCTCCTCTCCAATCAGCGCCGCGGGATCCGGCAGGCGATTGAGGGACATGCTGAACGTGTTGGGGAAGTGGCCGTTGACCCTGACGTCCGCGTCGGGGTGGTGGTACGACGACTTGGGCGCCAGTCGCTGGCACCGGGCGATGCCCTCCGGGTACGTCCGGTTGACCATGCAGTCCACGACCACTTTGGGCCAGACATCCCAGAGCAGCGACGCGCGAATCCGATCGGAGTTTCCCAGGTCGAAGGTGGAGGAGGCTCGGAGCGTCCCCTCCAGCGTCAGCAGGGCTTCGTCCTCCGCCTCGTCTCCCATGACACCACCGCATCCCGTCAATGCCAGCGCAAGCAGGCTCCACTTCCAGAAACCGCGCTTCAGCCTCGTCGTCATATGGCCTTCCTCTCGGACCCTGGGCGCAATCCCAGGTCACGTGACAGGCATCAGCCGGCGGACCCGCGCGCCCCGCGCTCGCGCCAGCCAGTCGATGCGAGCAAGGAGACGCGCGGACGGCTCCGCGTGGGACATGGCTCCGGGGCTCACAGTCCCCAGGTGCAACCGAGCAGCAGTTGTGGCGCGAGTTGCGTCCTGAGCTTCTCGTCCTCGCGCAGCAGCGCGACATGGCCGCCCAGCCGGGCGAAGAGGCCCGTGCGCGCGCTCACCGGGACCTCCGCGGAGAGCGCGGCGAAGGTGGCCGCGCCCGCGCCCGTGCGTGTCCGCCGCGTGGGGAGGCCCAGCTCGCGGCGGCGCTCCGCATCCGGGCTCGTCGCGCGCTGAGCCAGGCCCAGCACGCCGAGGCCCGCGTGGGCTCCCATCGAGACCCGTCCCACCGAGCCCGCGAGGCCCAGGCCACTCCACAGCCCCAGCTCCGCCTGCTCGAATCGCTGCGCGTTCGTGGCGCCCCGGGTGGCGCCCAGGCTGAGCCCTCCGAGGAAGGACCACCCCAGCCCTCCGGAGCTCTCCCTGGCGAGCAGCACGCCCACCTGAGGGCCCCAGCCTCCCAGTTGCGTCGACGAGCGGCCCGCGCCCAGCGCCGCTTGGAGTCGCCAGTTGCTGGCCTCCAGCAGCGCGCCCTTGCGCTGGTGCAGGGCCAGCGTGCGCACCTCCAGCGCCTCGGGATTCAGGCGCTGCTTGTCGCCCCAGGACAGGTACACCTTGCCGTAGAGCACCTGGGGGCCCCGCCGCACCTGGACCCGATAGCGACCCGCTGGCAGCGCGACGCGCACCGGCTCTTCACCTCGAGGCTCCACCTCCGCCATGACCTGCAACGTGCGCTCGTCCACGAGCACGACGCTGTCTCCTACCCGGGGAGGAAGCTCGAGCTGCGCGTGGGCCCGCGAGAGCGTGGTGAGGAACAGGTCCCCTTCCCCCGCCAGCTGACTGGACAGCTCCGGGTGTTGCACCGCGGCCGTGGAGGCATGCGAGCCCGCCAGGGTGCGGTGGTAGACATGGCCATACGCCTCCGTGAGCGAGACGCGGCCATCGGCGTCCACGTCCGCCGCGCCCCGCAGGCCTGAGATCAGGTGGTGCGTGAAGAACGAGCCCCGGAGGCTGTCCGACTCCTGCGCCACCTCGTGCGCCCCCGCGGAGGCGATGAACACGCGCCCCTGCGGCCCCACCTGGCGGAGGAAGGAGACATCGAACGCGGGCGCGGACTTGAGGCCCTTGGAGCGGCCTCGCACGAGCGCGCCGCTGTGACAGGCATCCAGCACCGCGACAGTGACGGTGGCGGGGACCTCGGATAGCAGGCGTTGCAGCTCCGCGAGCGGGAGCGCCTCGCCGCCCAGACGCAGGGCCGACTCGTCACCGTGGCCTGAGTAGAAGAAGAACAGCAGCGTGCGCTCTCCGGCGCGCCGCGCCTCCTCGATGCGGCCTCGCATCCGCGCGAGGCCGAGCTTGAGGTTGGAGACGGACTCACCGCGCAGGAGGAGACGTCGGTCCTCGGGGACCCCGCCGAGCTGACCGAAGACGGCGTCCATGCGCTCGGCATCCTGCTGCGCCCAGCGCAGGGGCTCGTCCGTGTCGCGGCCGAGGTTGTGGCCCACGCTGACGGAGAACCGGCTCTCCGCGCTCGCGACGGAGGCGCCCAACAGGGCGAGCAGGACACTGGAGCACCACACCGTCCTCGCGTTCATGGCAGCTCCTTGGGGAGCACGTGCACGGTGTGGCGGGTCCCAGGAAGCGGCGTGGGTGACGGTGGGAAGGCCGTCTCCCTCGCCGCGTGCTCCAGCCAGCGCTGGACGGCCTCGGGCGATGGAGCGCTCCGGGGGTCGGAGGCGAGCACCACCACCAGCGCCTCCTGTTCGGGGGCGGCATCCAGCTCCAGGCTCCCGGGCAACACCCATCGTCCCGGCCCCATGGACAGCGCGCCGCCAGTGGCCTCGAAGCCCTGGAGGGGGGTGACGCGGCCATGCTCGCTCAATGCCAGCACATAGAGCGCGCCGCCGTTGACGTCCTCCACCTCCACCCGGACCCGGTCTCCGGGGCGCAACACCACACCGGGCCCCTGCTCGAAGACAGCGTCGCCTCGCTTGACGAGCACTCGCGCCGTGAGCCCGCCACGCACGCGAACCTTCTCCACGGCCTCGGGCGTGACGAGCCGGGGCAGCACCGCCGCGAGCACGACGCCGAGCACCAGCAAGGACGGGCTCCAACGCCAGAGCCCGCGCCAGCGGCTCGGCCGCGAGGCCTCCAGCCGGGCTCGAACCGGGCCGAAGGGGCGCGCGACGGAGAAGGCGGCCTTCTCAGCCTGGCGCTCTCGCAGGTGCGCCGCCAGCGCGGGCGAGACGCGCGCCGCCTCTTCCACGTGCCGGGCCTCTTCTTGAGAGAGCTCGTCACACAGGTAGCGCTCCAGCAGGAGGTCCGGCACGCCCGGGAAGCGGGGAATGGAGGTGGAGTTCATGCGGGGGCCGTTCCCTTTCGAGGTTCGGTGCGGGGGGCGACGTCCAGGAGTCGCCGCGCGGTGTCGAAGAAGGTCTGCAACTTGCGCTGCACCGTCTTGCGGGAGACGTCGAGCAGCGTGGCGATCTGCTCCTGCTCCAGCTCGTCGATGAAGCGGTGGGCGACGATGCGCTGGACGTCCTCCGGGCAGTGCGCGAGGACGCGTCTGACCAGGTCCGCGTCCACCAGCAGTCGCTCCAGCGCGGCCTCCGGGGTTGCGCGGGCGTCTGGAAGTGGCGCCAGTCGCGACAGCGCATGGGTGGCCTCGGTGCGCTGGCGGCGCAGCACGGAGAAGCATTGTCGGTCCGCCACGGTGAGCAGCCACGACAAGGCGGAGCCTGCGGCGCGAAGCTGCTTCAGGTTGGAATGGACGCGAAGGAAGACCTCCTGCGTCGAGTCCCAGGCCTGCGCCTCATCGCCGAGCAGTCGCAGACACCGCCGATGCACGGCTTCGCCATAGCGACGGTAGTAGCCCTCGGTCTGCTCGACCTCGTTCCCCGGATCGCGCACGCACGGACCTCACCCTGGGCCGATTGCCGCCCCCGTCAGTCTCGCCCGGCACGGGCGCCAGCGGGGGCACGTCCCGCGAAGCGAGACGCATGACCCGCATTCCGTGGGACATTTCCCGGGCCATTCATTCCGGGCTTGACGGGAGACAGTCGCGCGCTCCGAGCGGAAAGGACGCGCGACCGGGGGGCTCACCGCCCCCTCTCTCAAGCACTCACGTCATCTGACTCACAGAGGGTCTGGGCCCCCGATGCATGGCGTGCACGTGTAGCGGATACCCGAGGAGCAGTCTGGGTATGGAATGGAGCTGGTGGGGCAGAAGCCCGCCCGACATGGGAGCTGACAGGTGTACCAGTACGTCGGGGCAAGCTCTCCTTGCGAGACGAGGTCTGGATTGGGGGCCTCGGGGATGACGGGCTCCGGGACCTCCGGACCACCGCAAGCGGTGCCCCACAGCAGCGCGCACGACAGCAACACGAGCTTCTTCATGCATCCTCCGTGACGAGGGACTGCGCTGGGACTGCGGCAATGAGCCCAGCACATCCCTTCACGGAACCCAAGACCGGAGGAGCAGCGCCGCCCATCCACCCCAGCAGGAGCACCATGGACCCGGCGACGAATCAAGCCGCAGCAAGAAGATGAGTGCCGTAGCCTCGCCATACAACCCTCTAGCCCGCATGTCTGTCTGAGAATCCCTTCCCGGGTGCGTTCCAGGTTGAAGCAGACGCGTCGTGGCCGGACGCGAGCACAGCCACCTCCATCACCGCGCCCTGCGCGACTCCCCCTCGGCACTCCGTTTGCTGTTGAGCGGCTTTGCCACCTACCCCGGGAGTCCGTATGTCTGACGCCACCCACAATGGTTCCCCTGCGCCCGCTCCAAGGTCGGGCCAAGGCTTTCCTCTCCCCGAACCCGTGCGGGGCAGACTGGAGCACTTCTTCGACGCGGACTTCTCCGACGTCCGCATCCAGGTAGGGACCGAAGCACTGAAGCATGGAGCGCTCGCGTTCACCGCGGGCTCGGACGTCCACTTCGCGCCCGGCTGCTATGCCCCCTGGACGCGCTGGGGCCAGCACCTGTTGGCCCATGAGTTGACCCACGTCCTCCAGCAGCGCACCCTGGTGACAGCGCACCTGGACGACGGCGTGCTCGAGGCACCGGAGCTCGAGATGGAGGCCGAGCGGATGGGCGCGGCCTTCGCACGAGGCGCCCCCGCCCCGAGTCGGCTTGCGCCCGCCTCGACCCTCATCAGGCGTGGCGCTTCAGGCCCCTCCATCCTCCAGTGCTACAACATCAAGAAGATCTACGCACTCGCCAACGTGCGACTCCCCGACACGGACGTCTTCGAGGACCTCCAGTTCATCCACGATGCGCTGAACAACCCCCAACGGATGCATGTCTACTTCGACTTCGTCAATGGGTTGATCAAGCACCGCGTCAAGGACCTGGGCTGGACGCCCACCGAGAGCCTGGTGTTGACGTTCAAGGAGTCCGTGGAGCAGGTCCGCGTCAAGCTGCCGAAGCTGTTCGAACCGGCGCCATCGGAGATGGACTTCCTCCGAACGATGCGCGGCATCCGGAGGCCTTTTCATGACGTCTCCGCGGGGCTGTTCCATGGAGAGTACGAGCACAGTCTCCAGCTCGACTTCATCCGCAGGAACTTCGAATTCAAGCACGTCTATGAATCCACCGAGCTGAAGACGGACTTCCGGACCGTCTGGGACACCCTCTTCGACGAGAGGTATGTCATCAAGGTTCCCGAGGGAGCCAGGGGAGGAAAAGAGCTCATCCTCTCCCTCTGGGATGTGGTCATGGACATCCAGGGAGGCTTTTTGCAGAAGTCGGGCCCCAAGGGCCTCTCCGGGCTTCCCACGGAGCAGGAACCGTTGACCAAGGAAGACCTCTATCAAGGCAGCTTCGGCACCTCCGCGACGCTCATGCACCATGCCTTCGGTGCCTATGGCCTCGGACTCAAGACGCCTCCTGACTACGCTCCCATCACGGGACTCTCGTTCGGCGTCCTCGCGAAACGCTATCCCTATCTCGCCGCCGCCATCATCGACCGCCACATGAAGCGGAAGCTGGAAGCCATCAAGAAGTCCGGTTCTCCGGATCTGGGCATCGACGGCTATCACGAGAAGCATCACTCCATCGAGGCCAAGGAAGCGCGCAAGAAGGCGGTCCGCGAGGTGCTCGCGCAGCTGAACACCGGAGAAGACGTCGACTGGCAGGTCAAGCCCAGCCGTCGCACCGGGGACGACACGACGAAGGCCCGACCCAATACCGGACTGAGCTGAGTGCCGCTCGTCCCGAGGAGTCCATCATGGCAATGCGCTGCCTGCAGTGTGGCTACACCGAGCAAGAGGATGACATTCCGAGCGAGGGCCCGTCCGACGACCTACCTTCGTCCTCCCCGAGGACCCGATGTCCCGAGTGCCGCGGCATGATGAGTCCCATCCTCATCTGCCAGCTCGCGCCCAGGGCCTTCTCACCGCCCGTCGTGGAGCCGCCTCGCCCGCGCTCGATTCGCGACTACCTCTTCGTCGACGGACACATGGGGGCCTATCCACCACCGCCCGTGGCGCCCCTGCCCTACCGCGATGCCACCATCCTCATGTCGCCCGGCGACTACTACTCCCCCTCGAAAGGCTCGCTCGCGCGCATCCAGTACACCTTCGGGAATTGGACGGTGCTCGTCCCCTGGCCCACGGTGTGGCTGCTCCGGGGAATGACTACTGCCCCGCTCCGAATCGCCATGGCTTCGCCCCCTCGGCGGAGTTCGGAGTGCCGACGTTCCACGGCGAGACGGCCCTGAGAACGGACCTGGTCCGCGTCGCACCCTTCGCCTACCCGACCCTCAACGCCGGGCTCTACACACCCGAGGTGGACTTCGTTCATGGCGTGGCGATGTCGCAGAACAGGTACGCGCAAGCCGCCAGGGCCGTGCGGGACGGGCTACCCGTGGCGGACGCCGTGAAGAAGTTCCTGACCTGACGACGTCGCGCTGCCCGGCGGACCGAGGCCTCCATTTCATCGGGCAAGCCCGAAGCAACTCGGTTACCAAGCGTAGCTTCTCGGGTTGGAGCCACAGCGGTGGCTCCCTCCCCCAGGAGGCATACATGAAGATCGGCATCATCGGCGCGGGCCACATCGGCGCCACACTGGCGCGCAAGTGGGTGAAGCTGGGCCACCAGGTCTCCCTGGCGAACTCGCGGGGACCGGACTCGATTCGGGAGCTCGCGAAAGAGATCGGCGCCACGGCCGTCACGGCGGCCCAGGCGGCGAAGAGCGGCGAGGTCGTGGTCGTCACCATCCCCCAGCGCGCGGTGATGGACCTGCCCAAGGACCTCTTCCAGGGCGTACCCGCCGACGTGGTCGTCATCGATACCGGCAACTACTACCCGACCCGTGACGGCGCCATCCCCGCCCTCGAGCAAGGCAAGACGGAGAGCGTCTGGGTCGGCGAGGTGCTCGGCAGGCCGGTGGTCAAGGCCTTCAACAACATCTACTCCCAGTCCCTCGCGGACAAGAGCCAGCCTTCGGGCACGCCGGGCCGCGTCGCGCTCCCCGTCGCGGGAGCCCCCGAGGCCAAGGCGAAGGTCCTGCGCCTCATCGACGAGCTCGGCTTCGACCCGGTCGACGCTGGAGACCTCGAGGGCTCCTGGCGCCAGCAGCCGGGTACGCCCTGCTACACCCAGGACCTCGACGCCCCGAAGTTGAAGGCGGCCCTCGCCGCCTCGGACCGCAGCCGCATCCCCGAGTACCGGAAGGCCGCGGATGACGCGGCGAAGCCCTTCTTCCTCGCGGCGACCCAGCGCAAGCCCTGACGCACGTCGGGAAGAAAGCACCGCCGCCCGCAGCCAGCTTTTGAAGGGCTGTGCGTATCCATTGTGGACCGAGGCGCTCGCGCGAACCGTCACACGGTCCGCGAGCGCCTGGCGGCTGCCGTGTCTTTCAACCTGAACCTTCGTCGCTCGAGCAGCCCGATGCGTCGCGCCCGTCCTGGGCGTCACCCGTGAGCAGACACACCATGCAGATGCGGAACTGGCTCGTCTCGACCGTGCTGGGCATTGGCCTCGTGGGAGGCGTTGGATGCGGCCCCCTGGAGGATGGACAGACGCCTGGAGTCCCCGCGGAGCCCACCCAGCCGGAGCCCTCGCGGGGTGGAAGCGTCTCCGCCATGGCCGCGACGGGCATCTCCTGGGCGGACTTCTCCGCGACGCAGGTGAACTATGTCTTCTCCTGCGCCACCAGCGTCTACGCGCACTCGTGTGCGTTCTGCGCCGCTGATGGCTTGTACGCCTCCGAGTACGCCACGAGCGGCTGCACGTCTCCCGGGGACATCACGCACACGTGCTTCACGTGTGACAAGGCGCTCTTCCCGATGACCGAGCGCGTCGAGCTGCCGGACGGAGATCTCATCGACGTGACCATCGACCACGGCGTCGCGGCCTCGAACGTCGTCGAGTTCCGGCTCCAGTCCGCGTCGGGCATCAGCCGCTGGAAGCAGGTGACCCTCCTCAGCAGCAGCCAGCCGTGGAAGGTCTGGAACGAGTCGGGCAACAGCTGGTGCAACTGGCCGTCGACGTCGACCGCCAACTGCGACACCAACTCGGAGTGGTCGAGCATCGTGCTGGATCCGTCGACCCGGTTCCTCTTCAGCAAGTCGAAGGGCCTCTTCGGAACCCATACCGACGTGTATGAGCTCTCGAACCTCTCGGCGCGGCTCACCGGCGGGGACCGGGTGACGTTCCGCTGGGTCCAGGACTGAGCGGCACCACGACGCTCACTTCACCCATCGCAGCACCGCTTGCACCGCGCGCTCGGTTCCGTCCACGCCCTCCAGCGAGGCGGCGAGCGCGCGGGCCCGCGTCGTGACCTCGGGCTCCAGGAGCCGGGAGAGCGCGCTCGCGATGGAGGCTGCATCCAGCGCCGAGGGGAGCACCACGCACCCCACGCCGAGCCGCTCCACGCGGCGCGCGTTCGCGAGCTGGTCCCCACCGAAGGGAATCACCACCATGGGGCGACCCGCGGCGAGCGACTCCTGCACGGTGTTGTTCCCGCCATGCGTCACCACGAAGTCCACGCGCCGCAGCAGGGGCACCTGGGGCACCTGACGGAACACGAGCGTGCGCGGACCCGCGCGTCGCTCCAGCCGCCCGAAGCTGGCGCCCGCGCTGACGACGGTGTGGACGTCGTGTCGCGCCAGTCCGTCGAGGATGGCGTCGAACACGCGGGGCTGGCCGTTGAACACCGTTCCCAGCGACACGTACACGTGGCAACGCCCTGGCTGGAGGGAGCGCAGCGCGGGGTCGTCCTGGTCCGTGTCGCGCGCACGGGGAAGACAGGGGCCGGTCATCTCCACGGGCCCCGTGAGCGGCTTCAGCCCGGGCTCCAGCTCCGGAAGGGTGGCCAGCAGGTTGAGGTCGTCGGAGATGGGTGCCGAGAGCAATCCGCCAGGCCGCAGTTGCACGCCCAGCGCTCGCGCGTCCCTGGCGACCCGGGCATCGAACCACTCACCGAGTGCCTGGGTGGCCTGCTCCGCGCGCGCCCAGGTCTCATCCCGAGGCGCGTCGTCCGGCAGGCCGCTGCCGAAGGGAGACGCCCCCTCCACGGGGAACGGCAGCGCGGAGTGGTAGAACGCCGCGTAGGGCCGCTTCGTCAGCCGGGCCGCGAGCAGCGCCGCGGGCATGAGGTAGTCGCCGAGCACCATGTCGATGCCGGACGCCTCGATTTCACGGGCGAGGTGGCGCGCCTGCGACTTCATCCCGGCGGTGAACAGGCGGAGCGCCAGGGCCAGCTCGTCGACGCCCCGAGCGTGGGGAATCCGGGCGCCATACCAGAGCATGGCGGGTGCGGGCTGGAGCCGGATGAGACTCAGGCCATCGCGCTGGATGGCCTGGGGCAGCGTCGTCGCCACGCGCAGGGGTTCGGGCCAGAAGTTTGAAAAAGGGAGCGGCGGCGCGGCGAGGGCCATCGCGACCTCGTGCCCCAGCTCGCGCAGCCGCACGCCCATGGCGCGCAGGGCGTTGGTGTGGCCCGCCGTGGGGTGGGCCGCCATGAGGATTTTCGACATGGGGGACGACAGACCGAGCCGCCGGCTCACGGCCAGAGCAGCATGAGGCCGGGCTCCGACGAAGTGCTGAAGCTGACCCAGATCTTCCCGTCAGCACCCTCGAGGATGCTGGCAATGGAACCTATCGGTTGCCCGAAGTCCGTCCGCACACCAAACGCCGGGTCGATCGCGCCATCCGACGTGAGCCGCGTCATCAGAACCCCCTGAGTCTCTCCACTCTCGCTGGAAGACCTGCGCCATCCAGCCCCGACATAGAGCCGGCCCGCCCGGTCCTCGGCAATCTGGTGGACGCCGAACTCATCCGCCTCGGCCCCTCCCGTCGCCTCATGGAGATCCACCACACCGCCAGATCCGAACGTCACATCCAGGGACCCATCCGGGAGATACCGGCGGAGCAACCCACCACTGACCGCGAAGAAGGAGTCGTCAGTCCGCTTCCGGATCCATCCCTCCTCGGTGAGGCTGCCTCCGCTCCCGAAGCTGGGGTCGAGCTCGCCGGACGGCGTGAGTCGGACGACCTTCCGATCCCTCCCGTTATAGGCAGACGTCGCTGCCAGGATGCGCCCATCCGATTGGATGGCAAACGAGGTCAGCGCGACGATCTCGCCCAACGACACGACGCCATCCGTTCCGAAGTGAGGGTCTCGAACACCGCTGTCGGTCCACTGGATCAGCCTGGCGGAACCGGTCCATCCGACCAGCACTCCGCCCGAGGGAACCTGATGCGCGGCAAGCGTATCCCCATACCGTACATCCTCGGCGTCCACACACCCGCCCCCATTCCCGAAGGAGAGGTCGGCCGAACCATCGCTCGAGAGGGCACGACACACCCTCGGGTAGGGCTGCCGCTCGGGATAGGGCCTGCCGTAGTCGTAATTGGTGAAGACGGTCAGGATGCGCTGCTGCGCGTCGACTGAAATCGACCCCATCGTGTGCAATGTCTCTCCCAACGGGTTTGCAATCAGCTCTCCTCGGGAGTCGTACTTGAACAGCTTCGCGCTGGTCTTCTCCCCTCGCGAGTTCTGGGTCGGGACATGCCTGGCGATGACCTCTCCGGAGTCCAGCAGCCTGAGGTTCACCTTGAGACCTCCGCTTGCCCGGGGCCAACCCTCGACGAGGTCGCCCGGTCGAGGACTCGGGGACTCCGACGACGAGCAAGCAGCGGAAAGGAGCAGCAGGACGGTGGGCGTCCAGGAGCGAAGGGGGCTGAACAAGAAGGACTCCAGGGGTGGCGGAAACAGCGACTCGAAGCAGCGTGCACGCAAGCGCCCCTGCATGCAATCCACTCATCACGTGACAGAAGGCAGGCTAGCATCGCCGCGGCACCGACTCGTGGAGGCTGGACCCTCTTGATGCACCTACGCAACGTCACGGACGAAGACCTCCCCCTCTTCTTCGAGCACCAACGCGACCCGGCCGCGCTGCACATGGCCGCCTTCCCGTCCCGGGAGCGAGAGGCCTTCATGACGCACTGGCGCACGAGGGTCCTCCTCCCCGAGAACGTCGTCCGCGCCATCGTCGTCGACGGACAGGTCGCCGGATACATCAGCAGCTGGACGCAGAACGGCGAGCGGCTCATCGCCTACTGGATTGGCCGCGAGCACTGGGGCCGGGGCATCGCGACCCGCGCGCTCTCGGAGTTCCTGACGGTGGACCCGACACGCCCGCTGCATGCGTGCGTGGCCGTCCACAACGTCGGCTCCATCCGCGTCCTCGAGAAGTGTGGCTTCCGCGCGGAGCCCCAGGAGAACCCGCAGGTCGTCGACGGCGTCGCCGAGCTCTTCATGACCCTGAGCCCGTAGCCACGACCTTTCCAGACAGCCCTTCGTCCGAGGTCCGCGTTCGACCTCGGACACGCGCGAGCCACCCCCCGCGAGGCTGTCCGCGCAGCAACGCTCAACGCCTGAGAATCCCTGTCACGCCCGTGCGCGGTGCCTACCGTCGCCGTCCGCTCGGCTCACGCCCCATTCCTGGCGTGAGTCGCTGCCGGAGGGCGGCATCGGCCCATGTCGCCCCGTCATCTCCCGACGAGGAGGACCCATGTCGTCGCACGGCCTCAACCGCTTCGCCCTTCCCTTCCTGTTCATCCTCGCGTCCGCCCTGCTGTTCCCGTCGCCGGGCCAGGGCGCGGAAACGCGCTACGCCTCACGCAAGCCCGCCCCCTGTGGCGTCAACCGCGAGCTGTACCTGGGCACCTACAAGGGCCGCGTGTTCAAGGAATGGCAGACACCCCTCACCGACGCCCAGCTCAAGGACCCGCTGGTCCGCATGGCCAATGACGCCCTGCTCAAGAACAACTACACGCTCACCGTGCGCTTCCACCGCGATGAGCGGGGCGCCTACTGGGCGGACACCCACGTGCAGTTCGACAGCCTGACCCCGGACACCGTGGGCCCCAGCCACAAGGACACCAGCGACTACGTGCTCGACCTGGAGCGCTCCCCCGCCAAGGTGGAGTTCATCGTCACCCGCCGCCCCGCCAAGTCCTACCCGGTCCGCCCCCAGGAGCCACCCCGCACCGTCGGAATCGAGAAGACCACCTCGCGCCCCAAGCCCCTCCAGCACACACTCGTCTTCAAGGAGACACTCGCCCTGGAGGCCCTGGACTGCGACAGCATGGGCATCCCCCAGCGGCTGCTCTTCACCCGGACCGTGGGCGGCTATCAGCCCATCGTCGAGACGCGGGAGCTGTTCCGGGTGAAATAGACAAGAAGCGCCCGGGGTTGAGAGGACGCGGCGCCTTTCGCCCGCTCCATTCCTGAAGGACGCTTTCGTCCCGGCCGACCCCCGTTTGACAGGGAGGGGAATCGACTGACAAAGAGACCTTCATGGACCTGTTCCCCTCCGCATGGCAGCTCTGGGTCGCCGCCGCCCTCGCCTTCGGCGTGCTGGAGCTCAAGCTGACCGGCTTCGGGCTCGTGTGGTTCTCCGCCGGGGCGCTCGTCGCCTCGCTCGCCGCGGGCCTGGGGCTGACCTTCCTGCTCCAGCTCGGGCTCTTCTGCGCCGTCTCCGCCGGGCTGTTCGCCGCCTCGCGCACCCTCTTCAAGAACGTTTTCATGCGGGATGCCTCGCACTTGAAGACGGGCGTCGAGGCCATGGTCGGTCAAGAGGCCGTGGTGATGGAGGCCATCGACGCGCCCCACGGGGGCACGGTGCGCATCAACGGCGAGCTGTGGATGGCCCGCTCGCTGACGGGCGCCATCCTCGCGGGCGAGCTCGTCACCGTGGAGCAGGTCGAAGGACTCAAGCTTTGGGTGCGCCGCCCCTCGGCGACGCTGTCATCGGTTCCCTCCGGGGAACAGAACCAGGAGAAGGTCTGATGGATCCGGGCTCGATCGTATTGATTCTCATCGCGGTGGGAGCCTTGGGCTTCCTGGGCTACAGCTGTGTCCGCATCGTTCCCCAGGCCAAGGTCATGGTGGTGGAGCGGCTGGGCAAGTTCCACGACGTGGCCACCAGCGGGCTCAACCTCCTGTGGCCCTTCATCGACAGCCCGCGCCCCATCGAGATGCGCACGGGCAACCGCTACATGCGCAGCACCATGGTGGACCTGCGCGAGCAGGTCATGGGCTTCGAGACGGTGCAGGTCATCACCCACGACAACGTCAACATGGAGGTCGGCTCGGTCATCTACTACCAGATCGTCGACCCCGCGAAGGCGCTGTACCAGGTGGAGAACCTGGCGCTGGCGATTGAACAGCTCACGATGACGAACCTGCGCAACGTCATGGGCAGCCTGACGTTGGATCAGACGCTGACCAGCCGCGAGACGGTGAACACGCGCCTTCGCATCGTGCTGGACGAGGCCACGGAGAAGTGGGGCGTGAAGGTGACGCGCGTGGAGCTGCGTGAAATCGAGCCGCCCCAGGCCATCAAGTCCGCCATGGCCAAGCAGATGACCGCCGAGCGCGAGCGCCGCGCCGAGGTGACCAAGGCCGAGGGCGACAAGGCCGCCGCCATCCTCCAGGCCGAGGGCGAGAAGATCTCCCGCATCCTGCGCGCCGAGGCCGAGCGCGACGCGGAGATTGCCCGCGCCGAGGGCCACAAGCGCGCCACCATGCTGGAGGCCGAGGGCAAGGCGGAGGCCACGCGCCTCACCTTCGAGGCCATCCACAACGGCCGCGCCACCCCCGAAATCCTCGCGCTGCGCTACATGGAGACCCTCCAGGAGATGAGCAAGGGCGACAACAAGATGTTCATCCCCTACGAGGCCACCGCCACGCTCGGCGCCGTCTCCGCGCTCAAGGAGGTCTTCTTCAAGGACGACGAGGGCGCCAAGGCCAAGGCTCCCGCGCAGCGTCCGGCGCCCACCGCCGCGGCCCTCGCCGCGCAGGCGATTGCCCGGGGCAACGTGCTGGCCGAGTCCGCCACGCTCGCCGGCGTCCCCGCCGTGCCGCCGCGTCGCCCTCGCCCGCCCACCGAGCAGGACGAGTAGTCCCCTGTCCGGAAGTTCCCCGCCCGCCGTCGGACCTGGACGGCGGGAACGTCGGGGTTGCAATCCACCCCGGCGCGCGTCATAGATTGAAGGCACGCATCCACCGGAGGGCCTGACAACCCCTCCCTACGCGAGGTCGATTCACCCTTGAGGCAGAACCGCTGAGTCCCAGGTCGTTCGAGTCGTCATCGCGCTGAGCCGCCTCGTGCGTGCTCGCGCCCTGGATTCAGGAGTTCGCCTCATATGTCATCCCTCCGCGCGCATCGCGTGTCGTACGCCTATTCCGACGCTGTCGCCGTCCTCTCCGAAGTCGACTTCCACCTGCCCGCGGGCTGGACGGGACTCGTGGGCGCCAATGGCGCAGGCAAGTCCACGCTCCTCCGCCTGCTGGCCGGAGAGCTGACGCCCACCGAGGGGCACCTCCAGTTCGAGCCGCCCTCCCCCACCCTGCGGCTGTGCCGTCAGGAGGTCGAGGCGCTCACGCCCGACATCACCGAGTTCGCCGAGTCGTGGGACTCGCTCGCGCGGCGGCTGCATGGACAGCTGGGATTGGACGTCTCCGCGTTGGAGCGCTGGTCCACGCTGTCACCGGGAGAGCGCAAGCGCTGGCAGGTGGGAGCGGCGCTCGCGGCCGAGCCGCACGTGCTGCTGCTCGACGAGCCCACCAACCACCTGGACGCCGAGGCCCGGGCCTGGCTCGTCTCCGCGCTCAAGCGCTTCAAGGGCGTGGGCGTGGTGGTGTCGCATGACCGGCCGCTGCTCGAGTCGCTCACCTCGGCCACCCTGCGCGTGCATGGCGGCGACGCGCGGCTGTGGCCCGGGGCCTACTCCGCGGCGAAGCAGCACTGGGAGGCCGAGCGCGAGGCGGAGCTGGGCGCCTATCAGCAGGCGCGCGCGGAGCAGAAGCGCACGGCCCGGATGCTGGACCAGGCCCGGCGCGAGCAGGCCTCCGCGGACGCGGGCCGCAGCACCCGCAAGCGGCTCAAGGACAAGAACGACAACGACGCGCGCTCCATGGGCGCGTCCGTCGTCGCCGGCTGGGCGGAGAACCACGCGGGCCGCCGCGTGGGCATCCTCCGTCGGGAGCTGGAGCGGGTCAGCGACGCGGTGGGCGAGTTCCACGCGGACAAGACGATGGGCCGCTCCGTCTTCGTCGACTACGTGCGCTCCCCCAACCCGTGGCTCATCACGCTGGACGTGCCGGAGCTGCGTGTCGGGGACGTGCCGCTCCTGGGGCCGGTGAAGCTGGCGGTGGGCCGCGAGGCGCGCGTGCGCATCGAGGGCCCCAACGGCGCGGGCAAGAGCACCCTGGTGCGCGCGCTGCTGGACAACACTCGCGTGCCTCGCGAGCGCATCCTGTACCTGCCGCAGGACGTGGGCGCCGAGGAGGCCCGGGCCACCCTGGACGCGGTGCGCGCGCTGCCTCCCGAGGAGAAGGGCCGCGTGCTGTCCCTCGTCGCCGCGCTCGGCGTGGACCCGGAGCGGCTGCTCGGCTCGGAGCAGCCGTCCCCGGGTGAGGTGCGCAAGCTGCTCATCGCGCGTGGCTTGGGGCAGCATGCCTGGGCGCTGGTGCTCGACGAGCCCACCAACCACCTGGACCTGCCCTCCATCGAGCGACTGGAGGCGGCCCTGCGCGAGTACCCCGGCGCGCTGCTGCTGGTGAGCCACGACTCCGCCTTCGCGCGCGCCTGCACCAGCGAGTGCTGGCGCGTGGAGCATGGACAGGTGGAGGTGACGAGCGGGTGAGGCTCAGCGTTGGTAGAGGATGCCCACCCACGTCTGGTTGGATTTCGCGCGGCTCCCAGGCCCTCCAGTGGTCTGGGTGCCGTCGAGGCTGAACGCGAACACCGGATTGCCCAAGCGGCCCTCCCTGGCGACGAGGACGTGGACACCTTCGCCGTACTGAATCTGGGACAGGCTCAGCTGCTGTCCCAGCGGATCGACCTCGAGCAGGAAGCCCTTGCTCTTCCTCTGCTCGAGGTCCGCGGAGCCCTGCTCGAAGCCCGTGTCGCCCGCGAAGCAGTAGCGCTCCCAGCCGCAGGCGACGAACGACACGGGCACGTCGTCGCGATCGACGTCGAGGGCGCGCACGAGGTCATCCCCCACGGGCCCCTCCAGGCGCCCCGAGGCGAAGTACAGGTCCGGGGAGACGGCTCGGCCGCCCACCAGCGCGCGCTCGCTGGCGCCGAGCGCGAAGGCCCCTGCTCGGACCACCAGTCCGACGATCTCCTGGGGCTTGGGCGCCGACACGGCTCGCGCGGAGACGAACGCCCCCGTGGACGAGAAGGAGGACAGGAGGAAGGAGCGCCCCGTGGCGCCCGTGGGCTCGCGCTCGAAGGACTCCACGTAGGCGCGCCTCTGGACGTCCATCAGCGGCGTGGCGACGTGGACCTGGTGCTGCTCATCCACGTCCAGCCCCCAGCCGACCCAGGGAGCCCCCACCGCGGCCATCTGCTCCCAGGTGGAGAAGTCCTTCAAGGCCACCGAGGGCGCCACGGGGCTGAGCCACAGCGTGTCCAGGTTCGCGTCGAGCCGTCCCACTCGCATCCCGTCGAGTGCCGCGAGGAAGACGACCTCTTCTCCATCCGCGCGCGCCAGCATGATGGCGGCGAAGCGCTCCGACTCCGGCGTCCGCACCCGGGTCACCGCGCCGCCCGGCTGGGCGATGAAGTCCAGGCGCGCCTCCAGGGGAATGTCGTGGGTGAAGCGCCGCGACTTGATGACGGAACCATCGGGTCCCAGGCGGCGCACCTGGATGGCGAGCGGGTCCACCTCCTTCTCCCAGCCGAAGACGGTGACCTCTCCGCTGGGGTGCACGACATGGTGGGTGACGAAGTCCGGCAGCGGAACCTCCTCGAGCCACGTCCCCATCGGGTCCAGCCGCGAGAGGAGCTTGTTCGGGGGAAAGAAGAAGGTGTCCTCGCCCCGGTCCACGTACTCACTGCGGCGGATCCACGCGAAGCCGTTCTCGCCCATGGCGACGTCGCTCACGTTGCTCTGGAAGCCGCAGTCCACGCGCCGCCCCTCGATGTTCGGGACGAGGAAGGCCGGCTGGCTGTAGGTGCCCACGCCGCCGCGACGACACGCCTCCTCGGAGTCAGAGCAGGCGCCCAGCAACGACAGGAGCACCGCGAGCGCGAGGAAGGCAGGACGGGAGTTCACACGACGGTTCCGGGACATGACGACACTCCTCCTGGAGGACCAGGAGCATCGAGATGGAAGTGGGTCACCCGCCGGCCCGGGTGACGAGGGCATGGACTCTAGCTCAGGAGATGGAGTGCTCGCGCGCCCAGGCCACGAGCGCCGCGAGCCCTTCGTCCACGGACACACGGGGGCGAAAGCCCGTCTCGCGCTCGAGGGCGGTGGGGTCCGCCCAGGTCGAGTCCATCTCCCCCGCCTGCGCGGGCAGCAGCTTCAGCACGGCCCGTGTCCCCAGCAGTCGCTCCAGCACGGCGACGAAGTCCCGCACGGAGACGGGCTCCCCGCGTCCCACGTTGAGCAGTCGATACGGTGGGCTCCCCACGGGAGGACGGTCCAGGACGCGCAGCACCGCCTCCGCCACGTCCTCCACGAAGGTGAAGTCGCGCAGCATGCGCCCCTCCCCGTACAGGTCGATGGGGCGGCCCGCGCTCAGTGCGCGCAGGAAGCGCAGCGGCGCCATGTCCGGGCGTCCCCAGGGGCCGTACACGGTGAAGAAGCGCAGGCCGCTGGTGGGCAGGCCGTGGAGGTGACCGTACGTGTGGGCCAGCAGCTCTCCGGCGCGCTTGGTCGCGGAGTAGACATTGAGGGGATGGTCGGCGGAGGCGCTCTCGTGGAAGGGAGGCGGCGTGTCCGCGCCGTACACGGAGCTGGAGGACGCGTAGACCAGGTGCGAAACGCCCGCGGCGCGGCCCTGCTCCAGGACCTGGAGCCAGCCCACGACGTTCGCGTCCACGTAGGACGAAGCGGAGGCCCCGGCCTCTCGCACGCCGACTCGCGCGGCCAGATGGACGACTCGCTCGGGGTGCTCCTGCTGGAAGATTCTCGCGAGCGCGGGAGCCTCGGTGATGTCCGCCTCGTGACAGGTGAAGCGCTCCGCGCCGGGGAGTGCGTGGAGTCGGGCCAGACGGGCGCGCTTGAGGGGGACGTCTCCAGAGGGGTCCAGGTTGTCCACGCCGATGACGGTGTCACCTCGGGCGAGCAGCTTCGCGCTGACGTGGTGACCGATGAAGCCCGCTGCGCCGGTGACGAGGACCCGCATGAAGCGTCAGGGTTTCATGCCCTCGGGTCGGAAGCCACGCTGGTGATGTGGCGATGAGGGAGCCTGGCGGGCACTGTCACACGACTTCCCGTGGCCCCCGCTTGGACGTAGGGTGGGAGGCATGGTGTCCGTGAACCAGCTCCGTCCCTTCGCCTCGGCCTCGCTGGAGGCCTTCCGGGCCGCGTCCGGTCCGGTGGCGCTCATCCAGCAGCCCGTGGATCCCGTCTTCCGGAACGTCGCCCAGCAGCTGACGGGCGCTCGCACGGTGGGCATGGCGCACCGCTCGCGCATGACGGAGCGGCTGCTCGCGATGCTCCGCGACTTCGACAACCTGGAGGTGCACTTCCTGAACCCCAAGGTGGATGGGGAGGAGCTCACCGTGGGGCGCTCGGACTGCGACCTGGTGGTGCCGGACCCGTCGGTGTCCCAGCACCACGCGACGCTGCGGTGGAACGCGACCACGGGTGGGTTCCAGGTGCGGGACGCGCAGTCGATGAACGGCACGTGGATCAACGGCGCGCCGCTGGGCTTTCGCGCGCAGGTGACGCTCAACGACGGGGACACGCTGGCGTTCGGCGACGCGCAGTTCCTCTACCTGCGCGCGGAGACGGTGCACGAGCACCTGCGGTTGGCGAGCCCCCAGCCGAAGCCCTGAGGTGCCTCAGGGCACTTCCTGGACGGCGTCGATGACGGCCTTGCGCAGGTAGGAGCTGTAGTCCGTCTGCGACTGGTACATGCTGATGGACGAGACGGTGCGGGAGTCCTTGCGCCACAGCAGGTTGCCGTCGGGCGAGACGAGGCCCGCCTCCAGGAAGACCTCGGCGCGGCCCATGGCGCGGATGGAGGACACGTCCACCCAGTTGAGCACGACGATGACGGCGGCCTCCGCCTTGTTCTCGCGGATGAGGGCGACGACCTCGCCGGTGGAGGGGGACGGAGCATCGGAGATGCGCGAGCCGACCACCTCGAAGCCGCGCTCGCGCAGCACCGCTTGCGTCTGGCCGATGAGGACGGAGCGCGGGTTGCCTTCCCCCAGCATGTCCTCGCGATAGGTCGCCACGGGCAGCGAGTCCACGCGCGTGCCGATCACGACGACGACCTTGCGGATGGCGCCCGGAGGCCGGACCTGCGGCGCGGAACACGCGGTGGCGAGCAGCGACAGCAGGAGGAGTGTGAGGGCGCGCATGGTCACCCTCCATAACTCAGTCGAACAACCCCTGCAGGTAGAAGCGGCCGTCGCGCATGTCCTGGAAGACCCAGGCGGGCCCCAGTCCCTCGAAGTGCACCCGGTAGTAATCGCGTTGGAAGGGCGTCTCGGCCCACCACTCGCCGCCCAATCGCTCGGGGCCCGTCACCGCCGTCACCCGGTGACGCCGTCCGCCGACTCGCGCGGCGAGCAACCGACCGGAGTCTCCCAGCTCCGCGTCCAGCCACGCCGGCTCCGCCAGCAAACGTGACGGCCGCTCCCGCGGCCCGCCCGCCCTCCGCTCCACCGGCGTCAACGCCTCCCCCCACTCCTTGCGAGCCTCCGGCGGTCGGAACGCCCGTGTCCCCTGCGCGCCTTCCGGCCGATGCACCGGCTCCAACCCCGCCGAGCACAGCGACTCCTCCCCCAACGTCGTCGCCAACCTCGACAACACCACCTCCAGCGCCGCGTCCCCCTCCGGCGCGTCCCCCAACGAGAGCTGCTGCCCCCGGTTTTCGGAGTGCTCGTCCACCCGCGCGGACACCTCCGCCACCGGGTTCTCCAACCGCAGCTCCTCCAGCCGGTGCCGCGCCAGGTCCAACAACAGCTTCGACGCCGCCGTGGGCCTCGCCAGCGACAGCGTCACCCGCTGCTGCCCCGTGGGGTCCAGCTTCAACGTGAAGGTGATGCGCACCGCCGCCCGCCCTCGCCCCACCAGCCGCGCACCCAACCTGTCCAGCAACGTCTTCAGCGCGAAGCCCAACGGCTCGAACGACTCCGCCGGCCACTCCAACACCCGCCGCTCCTCCAGCACCTCGTCCAATACCTCCGCCACGAAGGGCGTCTCATCCCTCCCGCCACACCACGCATGTGCCCGCGCCCCCATCACCCCACCCCGCGCCGCCACCGCCCCCGGCGGCAGCTCCGCCACCTCCCCCAACGTGCGCAGCCCCAACGCGGAGAACGGCGCGGACTCCCGCCCCTCCAGCGCCGCCAACGGCAACGGCGCCAGCGCCTGGGCCGACTCCCCCGGCGCCACCACCTCCACCCGCCGCGCCCCGAACCTCGCCAGCGCTCGCGCGGTGAACGCCTCCGACGCCACCACCACGTGCGCCCGGTACCCCAGCCCCTCGCACAACGCCAACGCCCGCGAGCACAGCCCCGCCTCACCTCCCGACAGGTGCGCCGCTCCCGCGTCGAGCCACAGTCCGTCTGGAGCGGAGAGCTGGAAGCCCGGCCCCAGGCTCATCAGCGCCTCCCCCAGCGCCACCAGCGCCCGCTTCTCCTCGTCCACCCGATAGGGGAAGTGCCGCAGCCCCGGCTCCAGCGCCGTCGCCGCGGTGAGCGTCACCCCGGGCCGCACGCCTGCCTTCAGCGCGGACGTGGACGCCGCCACCACCCGCCGCTGGCCGCGAGCCTCCTCCACCAGCACGAAAGGCCGGCCCGCCAGCTCCGGACACTCGATGACCTTGCGCTGCACCGGGAAGCGCGTGAAATGCAGATAGGCCCTGCGCATGGCTCCCTCAGTGCGCCGCCGAGGCCACGCCCGACGCCACCCGCAGCGAGGGCATCACCCCATCCCGCCCGGACCGCTGCCCCTGGTGCCCCAGCCCGTTGCGCGCCACCCACGGCGTCTCCCGCAGGAAGTCCGGCGTCGCGTCCGCGTCCACCGGCCCCACGTCCAACACCCGCCCCCCCTCCTCGAGCCCCAGCTCCGGGTACAGCGCGCTCCACGGCAACACCGCCCGCGTCCCCGTGCCGCCGCGCCTGCTGCGCACCACCTCCACCGACCAGCCCTCCGCCCCCTGGGACTCCGTCCGCAGCCGCGTCACCCCATCCGCCGGAGCCTCCGGCGAGGTGAGCAACAGCAGCAGCCCGCCGCCACGCTCCGCCGCGTCCGCCAGCTTGCGCGCCTCGGCCAGCCCCACCCGCGGCGGCCGCCCCGTCGCGCCCACCCCTCGCGTCAAATCCAGCACCACGCACGCGAAGGCCCCGCTCCGGGCCAGCTGCACCGCCGCCCACACCCGCTGCTCGGGCGTCTTGGGCCGGACGAGCAGCAGCCGCTCCAGGTCCACGCCCTGCGCCGCCGCCGCCGGGGCATACAGCTCGCGCGGTCCATCCACCCACGCGCACAGCCGCGCCTCCTGGTGCGCGGACGCCACCGCGCTCAGCGCCAGGCTCGTCCTGCCGGAGGCCGCCTCACCACACAGCTCCACCGCCTGCCCCAGCGGGAAGCCGCCCGAGGGGAGCAGCGCGTCCACCGCCTCCATCCCCGTGCGCAGCACCGCCAGGTAGCTGCGCGGCGCCGCCTGCAACTGGCGGATGCGCTCGCGAAGCTGCTCGACCACCGCGCCGCCACCGCGCTGTTCCGCCACCGCGCTCATCTCGCCTCCTCGCCAGGACCCGACACACCGAACGCACGCCTGCACGACGGTTCAGTATGCTCACGGGTCTGACGTGCGCCCGCCCAGGACGCACGGCGACGGGCACGGCGACACGACGTGGTGGCTCGGATCCACCGGGGCGACGCCAGGGTTTTCGCGCCCCTGGGCGTCACCCCTCCGGCGGATCTAGCCGGCGCAGATGACCTTCACCTCGACCTTCTCGTCATCCGCGCGGCGCAGGCAGCTGCCGCCGAAGTAGATCCGCGCCGGGCGGTCCTCCCCGGACGGCTCGTAGCTCAGGTCCCCCGCGGCCACCGAGCAGCGCTCCACCGTGCCCCCGGCGCGGGTGATCTCCACCTGGGCCAGGCGCGGATCCGGCAGGTTCACCACGTCCAGGCTCTGCGCCACCGCCGCCAGCTCCGCGATGTGCAGCAGCGTGTCCCGGTAGCTCTCCCGGCAGATGGAGTCCAGGTTGTCGAGCGCCGAGTCGAACTGCTCCGACATCGCCCGGTGCCGGAAGCCCGGCCCGTAGGACGTGGGGCAGTCCGCGTTGCGCACGAACGTGCCTTGGGGCGTCACGTCCTGGATCAGCTCCGCCCGCTTGTCGCTCAGCGCCACCGGGCCCACCGTGGCCCACAGCACCTCCCGACGTCCGCCCTTGGAGTCGCGCAGGCCCTTGAAGGCCTCGGCGTACTCCTCCACCGACGTCAGCAGCGCCGCGCCCTCGTGGCACTTGTCCACCGACGTGTCCTCCGTGAGGATGACCGGCGGAGGCCGCGCGGTGGAGCTGCAGTCCTCCTCGTCCGTCACCACCACGACGAGCAGCCGCGCCCCGTCCCGCAGGAAGCCTCCGTTCCCACCCTCGGCGATGGAGGTGGTGGTCAGGGGCTCGGAGACCGCCAGTCGGGCGGCCTCGAAGGGGGACTCCTGCCCGCTGCCCCCCGTCCCCTGCTTCACCAGCAACCGGAAGCGCTCCAGCAGGTCCGGATCCGAGCTCTCGACGAAGCGGTCCTCCGACGCGCTCCCGTCCGCCCTCGGCACCTGCTGCAGCAGGCCGGACTCCTTGGGATACTCCGAGTAGAACTCCCGGTTCTGGGTGGAGATGCGGCGGTACACGGAGGTGGTGATCACCCCCACGCGGAAGTCCTGGGTGACGCCGCCGCCCTCCCGCAGGCCCTGGATGAAGGCGGGCAACTCGGTGGCGATTCCGGCCTGCTCCTCGGCCATGGAGCCGGAGTTGTCGATGACGAAGAGGATGTCCGTCTTCTGCGGGGCCACCACCGGGGATTCGCTCTGGCACTTGCCCGGCAGGGTGGATCCGGCCTCGTCGACGGGCGACGTGCAGGACGCCACCCAGAGGGCCGGCAACAGGAGCAGGGGGGCACGGGTTCTGGACTTCATGGCGTCCTCCTGAGGGGGGAAGGCGGCGCACCCGGGCGGTGCGTCGCATCGAGGCTGGGGGGGCAAGCATGCCCCACCCCCGGCCCGGACGCGAGACAAGGACGCAGCGTCTGGCATCCGACTTGAGCGTGGAAAATCGCACACGTCGTTTGCCACAGGCGTTTTGGTTGTTACGTTGGTTCATCTGCCGCAGAAAACCGACAGATGTTCACCGGCCTGGCCGCTCGTAGGGCCGGGCTTGAAGAAGGAAGAGGCCGAACTTCATGTCCGATGAGAAGAAGAAGGGCACCGCCGCGAGCGCAATGCCCACCGCGATGGCCCCTCCCGGGCTCATCAACAAGGAAGACATCCCGCAGGTGCTGCCGATCCTGCCCCTGCGGAACAGCGTCTTCTTTCCCGGCGGCGTGCTCCCGCTGGCCGTCGGCCGTCAGAAGACCATTGCCCTGATCAAGGACGCGGTGCGCGACGACCAGGTCATCGGTGTCGTCACGCAGCGCCGCGCCGAGGAAGAGGATCCGGGCGCCGCCGACCTCTACACCATGGGGACGGTGGCCCGTATCGTGAAGCTGCTGAAGATGGGCGAGGACAACTACTCGCTCGTCGTCCAGGGACTCGCCCGCTTCCGCGTCGTGGAGCTGGTGCAGGAGGCCCCCTACCTCAAGGCCCGCGTCGACGCGGTGGAGGACAAGACCTCCGCGGAGAACGTCGAGGTCGAGGCCCTGGGCATCAACCTCAAGAAGCTGGCGCGCGAGGTCATCGAGCTGATGCCCGAGCTGCCGGCCGCCGCCACGGAGCTGGTGGAGAGCATCACCCACCCCGGTCACCTGGCCGACCTGATCGCCGCCAACGTGGACGTGCCGATCGAGGAGAAGCAGGCCGTCCTGGAGACGGTGGACCTCAAGGCGCGGATGAAGCTCGTGCTCGAGCTGCTCAACCGCAAGCGTGAGATCCTCAAGCTCTCCAACAAGATCGACTCCGCCGTGAAGGGCGAGATGTCGAAGACCCAGCGCGAGTACTACCTGCGCCAGCAGCTCAAGGCGATCAAGGAAGAGCTCGGCGAGATGGGCGAGGAGGAGGAGGAGCTCGACGAGCTCCAGGAGCGCCTGAAGAAGGCCGCCCTGCCTCCCGACGTGGAGAAGGTCGCGAACAAGGAGCTCAACCGCCTGAAGACGATTCCGGCGGCGTCGAGCGAGTACACCGTCGCGCGCACCTACCTGGATTGGATCGCCGACCTGCCGTGGTCGAAGCTGTCCGAGGACAACCTCGACATCGAGAACGCGCGCCAGCAGCTCGACAAGGATCACTTCGGCATCAAGAAGGTGAAGAAGCGCATCCTGGAGTACCTGGCCGTCCGCAAGCTGAAGAACGACATGCGCGGGCCCATCCTGTGCCTCGTCGGTCCTCCGGGCGTCGGCAAGACGTCGCTGGGTCAGAGCGTGGCCAAGGCCACGGGCCGCAAGTTCGTGCGCCTGTCCCTGGGCGGCGTGCGTGACGAGGCGGAGATCCGCGGCCACCGGCGCACCTACGTCGGCGCGCTGCCCGGCCGCTTCATCCAGAGCATGAAGAAGGCCGGCACGAAGAACCCGGTCATGATGCTCGACGAGATCGACAAGCTCGGCGCCGACTTCCGTGGCGACCCGAGCGCGGCGCTCCTCGAGGTGCTGGATCCGGAGCAGAACAACACGTTCAGCGACCACTACCTCGACGTGCCGTTCGACCTGTCGAAGGTGATGTTCGTCGCCACGGCGAACCAGCTGGATCCCATCCCCGGGCCGCTCCGCGACCGCATGGAGATCATCGAGCTGTCGGGCTACACCTTCGAGGAGAAGCAGAGCATCGCGCGCATCCACCTGGTGCCCAAGCAGCTCAAGGAGCACGGGCTCAACCCGGACCACATCGAGATCACCGATGAGGCGCTGCTGACGCTGACCACCTCGTACACCCGCGAGGCGGGCGTGCGTAACCTCGAGCGGCGCATCGCGGACATCTGCCGCGCGGTGGCGGTGGAGGTCGCGGGTGGGAAGCTGGACAAGCAGACCATCAACGCCGAGCGCGTGAAGGAGATCCTCGGGCCCGAGATGTTCTACTCGGAGGTCGCGGAGCGCACGGAGGTTCCGGGCGTGGCCACGGGTCTGGCCTGGACGGCGGCCGGCGGCGATCTGCTCTTCATCGAGGCGACGAAGATGGCGGGCAAGGGCGGCATGACGCTCACCGGCCAGCTCGGCGACGTGATGAAGGAGAGCGCGACGGCGGCGCTGAGCTACCTGCGCAGCAAGTCCGAGCAGTTGGGCATCAGCTCCAACTTCCTGGAGAAGACGGACATCCACCTGCACTTCCCGGCGGGCTCCATCCCCAAGGATGGTCCTTCCGCGGGCGTCACCATCCTGACGGCGCTCACCAGCCTGCTCACGGGCATCCGGGTGCGGCACGACACGGCGATGACGGGCGAGGCCACGCTGCGTGGCCTGGTGCTGCCGGTCGGCGGCATCAAGGAGAAGGTGCTGGCGGCCCACCGCGCGGGCATCAAGCGGGTCATCCTGCCCGAGCGTTGCCGCAAGGACCTGGTGGACGTGCCGGACCAGGCGAAGAACGAGCTGGAGTTCATCTTCGTCAGCCAGATGGACGAGGTCCTGAAGGCCGCGCTGGAGACGTCGCCGTTCAAGTCGTCGGCGGGGACTCCGGGTGGCGAGCCGGGCAAGGAGGCCTCGCTGCCTCCTGCGTCCACCGAGCCCGGGTCGCCCGAGGTCCGCGCGTAACGGACTTAGGCGACTCGCAGTCTGACGCGGGCAGGTTCCTCTCCGAGGGACCTGCCCGTTGTCTTTGCGGGGCTCCCCTCCCCTCAGTGCCGCGTCCGCGGAGTCTCCTCCTCGTCGGGCCCTGAGAGCCGCTGGGACAACAGGCCCAGCAGCTCCTTCGTGGAGAGGCGTCCGGCGCCGTCCTTGCCCTCGAGCACGTCCGCGACGAGCGCGCGCTTGTGCTCGTGGAGCGACAGCATCTGCTCCTCGATGGTGCCTCGCGCCACCAGTCGGTAGACGGTGACGGGACGCTCCTGGCCGATGCGATGCGCGCGGTCCGACGCCTGATCCTCCACGGCCGGGTTCCACCACGGGTCCAGGTGGATGACGGTGTTGGCGGCGGTGAGGTTGAGGCCGAAGCCGCCGGCCTTGAGCGAGATGAGGAACAGGGGCGCGGTGCCCTCCTGGAACGAGCGCACGGCCTGCTCGCGGGCCTTGGGCGTGGACGAGCCGTCCAGGTAGTCGTAGCGGATGCCCCGTGCGTCCAGCACCTCGCGCACCAGGGCCAGGTGCGAGGTGAACTGGCTGAAGACGAGCGCGCGGTGCCCTTCCGCGCCCAGCTCGTCGACGAGCTCCATGAAGCGCTCCAGCTTGGAGGACTCCACGCGGGACTCGGCGTCGTAGAGGCGTGGGTGCGAGGCCAGGAGGCGCAGCCGGGTGAGCGCCGCGAGCACCTCGAAGCGGCGCTCCAGCTCACGCGACTGCCGCTCGCGCATCACCTCCGGCGCGGACTCCAGCGCGGAGAGCGCCGCCAGCCGCGCGTCCTCGTACATCGTCCATTCCTCGGTGGAGAGGACGACGGGCACGCGGATGTCCGTGCGCGGCGGCAGCTGCGCCTCCACCTGGGCCTTGGTGCGACGCAGGAGGAAGGGTTGCAGCACCCTCGCCAGCGCGGGCGCCGCGGTGGGGTCCACCCTGCGCTCGATGGGAATCGCGAAGCGGGTGCGGAAGGCGTCGTGGCTGCCGAGCAGCCCGGGGAAGACGAGCGAGAACACGCTCCACAGCTCGCCCAGGTGGTTCTCCAGCGGCGTGCCGGAGAGGGCGAACTTGAAGTCCGCCTGCAGCGCCCGCGCGGCGCGGAAGCGGTGGGTGCCCGCGTTCTTCAGGGCCTGGGCCTCGTCGAAGACGAGCGTGGCGAAGCGCAGCTCGGACAGCCGGCCGATGTCGCGCGTCAAGAGGCCATAGCTCAGCACGAGCACGTCACGGGGCCCCAGTCGCTCCAGCAGCCCGCCCCGGTCCGCGGCCTCGGAGAACAGCCGCATCTTCAGCGACGGCGCGAAGCGCTTCGCCTCGTCCATCCAGTTGAAGGCCACGGAGGTGGGCGCGAGCACCAGCGCGGGCCCCAGCTTCGAGCGCTCCAGCAGCACGGCCAGCGCCTGCACCGTCTTGCCCAGGCCCATGTCGTCCGCGAGCACCGCGCCCGCGCCCCACGAGGCCAGCCGGGTGAGCCAGCGGAAGCCCTCGGCCTGGTAGTCGCGCAGGTCCGTCTTCAGCGTGGCGGGGACCTTCGGCTTCAGCTCCCGGGCGGCGAAGATGCGCTCGACGAGCCCCCTCCACGTCGCGTCCGCGTCCAGCGTTGCGCCCGCGCTGCCCAGGGCGGACAGCGACTCCGCCGCGGCCGGGCCCACCTCCAGTCCGTGACGGGACAGGTGGGCGTGGTCCGCCAGTCGCTCCAGGTGCTGGCGCAGCGCCTCCTCGACCTCCACGTAGGTCTGGTCCTTCACCTGGACGAAGCGCTCCTTGCGCCGCGCGGCGTCCAACAGGCGCGCCATCTCCACGCGCTCGCCCTGCACCGCCAGCCCCCCGAGCACGCCGAACCAGTCGCGCTTGCGCTCCACCGTGATTCGCAGCGCGCTCGCCCCGCGAGAGCCCACCAGGCGAAGTGGAGAGCCACCCCACTCCAGCTCCGGCGGCGACTCCAGCGACTGACACGCGGACAAGAGCCCGAGCGCGCCCTGGACGTTCGGGAACGAGAAGCTGAACGGCAGCGCCTGCGCCTCCGCGGTGGCCAGGGGCAGGCTCGCCTGGAGCGCGTGGGCCACGGCGAGCTCCTTCACGAAGTCGCGCACCGTGTGCACGGGCTCCAGTCCCCGCCGCAGGTACACGTCCCGAGGTCCCTCACCGGGGATGAAGCTGATGCTGTCCGGGAGCGCCCGCACGCGCAGCTCCACGCGCACCGCGCTGCCGGGCTCCAGCTCGAAGCGCAGCACCGGGAGCTGGAGCGAGGGCAGCTTCTCGCCCATGACGCCGCGAGGCATGGCCACGGGCAGGCGCACCGAGAGCTTCGCCAGCTTCTCCAGCAGCACGCCGTGGCTCTCGGGAGGGAAGACGTTGCCGTGGCGCTGGAGCACGGAGACGAGCGCGCGGACCTCCGGACCCGCGTCCAGCACGGTGAGCCTGCGCGAGCCCTCGTCCCAGAGGAAGAGGGCCTCCTCCGGCTTCGAGCGGCGCACGCGGTCCACCATGGACGCGGGCAGGCTGGCGCCGTCCACGCCCGCGGAGACGACGACGGTGCCACCCCGCTCCGCCGCGACGATGCCCACCTTGGCGCGGTCCACCTGGACCAGCAGGTCCTGCGTCCCCTCCTGGTAGAGACGGGGATGCTCCACCAGCTCCAGCAGCAGCGCGCGCGAAGCCGGCGCGTCTGAATCCGGCAGCAGCGACGCGAGGCGCGCGTCGAGCGAGGAGAGCTGCGAGCCATGCTCCTGGAGCAGCTTGCGGCGGCTCACCTTGGCCCCCGTCGAGCGCTGGCCCTTCTTGTTGCGCCGGTGCACGTACGGGTGGACCTCCACGCCGTAGCCCTCGATGACGTCGACGCGCCAGGAGACCTCCACCGCCGCGCCGCTGCCCGTCCCCTCGTCGAGCGCGCGCTCCAGCGCCCTCAACGTGCGGTCCCACCCCGGACGCACCAGCTCGTCGAGCGTCTCGCCGAAGCCCTCCGTCCACGGCTGGTTCAGCCACAGCAGCACCGTGTCGATGGCGGCGACGAGGTGGACACACGGCGGCGCGCCGCAGGTGCAGTCGCCCTGCGCCACGGAGGGCGTGAAGGTCAGCCGGGCCTCGGGGAGGATGAAGCCCATCTGCGAGCCATAGGGCAGCTCCGAGCAGCGCGTCTCGCGGAAGCGGAAGCCGGGCAGCTCGGCGTCGTGCTGGAGCGACTCCAGTTGCAGCGCGTGCAAGGGTCGCGTGGCCACGGTGGCGGGCGCGCGGGAGCGCAGGTCCAGCAACAGGCCATGGACGCGGTGCGTGCGCGGGTCCTCGGGCGGCGCCAGGCGCGCGGCGAGCGAGGCGCGGGTCTCGTCCGCCTGCTTGCGCTCCTCCTCGACGAAGCGCCACGCGAGCCGGGGCAAGAGGTCCTTCATCTTCGGCGACGGCAGGGACTCCTGCGTCCAGCGTGTACGGCCCTCCTCGCTGAGCATCTCCACCAGCCGGCGGCGGGCCATCGCGGGGCGGGACTGCGGCAGCAGCGCGGGGTCCACGTAGGGGGACAGCACCGTGAGGCTCAGGCGGGACAGGTGCTCGACGCCGTGCTCGCGCAGCCAGGAGCGCAGGGCCCCTTCCGTGGCGAAGTGTGGGACAGCGGAGGAATCGGGCTGCGGGCGCTCCACGGACATGGCTCCCCGCTTCTTCGCGATGCGCGACGGAAACGCAAGCGCGACGACAGGGCGGCCGGCCAGGCGGGCTCCCCGGGCCGGCTTCCGCTTCCCCGTCATTCCGGGCCACACTGCGGAACGACGCCCGCTCGCCTGGCGTCGAACCTGACATGCCGACATCCGCCGCTGGAGTGTGGGGACTGGGAGTCTTGCTGCTCACGGGCACCGCCTGCGTGCGCGCCTCGGGAGAGATGTCTCCTGACGCCTCGACGCACCTGTCCCAAGCGGCGCGGCCGGGCTCGCTCCCCGTCGACCCGGGCGCCGTCCGCGGGTCCGTGGAAGGCACTCGAGGCTCCCTTCCCCACACGCCGATGCGCGGGGCGGAGACGGTCGTCGAGCCGCCTGTCGTGGCCCGGTGGCCCGCGCCGGGCTCCACGCTGACGCTCGTCCCCGCGAACGTGCCCAAGGGCTTCACGCGACGTCGGGTGTACCTGGACGCGGGACACGGCGCCGAGGGGAACACGGGCAACCGCTCCGTCACGTGCGAGGACGAGGAGGTCTTCACGTTGCGCGTGGCGCAGGACCTGGCGCGGCGGTTGGTGGCCACGGGGCACTTCGAGGTGCGCATCAGCCGTGAGCCGGGACAGCGGGTGCCGTACGCGAGTCGGCTCGCCGATGCGGAGCGCTGGGGCGCGCACGTGTTCGTGAGCCTGCACTCGGACTCGCGAGGCACGTCGCGGCCGTGGGCGCCCGCGGAGGGACAGGAGTGCAACCGTCAGGACACGACGCCGGGCTTCAGCGTGCTCTGGTCCGAGGACGCGCCCGCGCCCCTCCAGGGTCGACGCGCGGAGCTGGCGAGGGCGCTGGCGCGGAACCTGTCGCTCGGAGGGTTCCTCCACTACGACGGCGTGGACTACGTGGGCCTCTACGCCACCGACACCGCGCAGCCCGGCGTCTTCGTGTCCCGTGAGCCGTCACACCGGCAGATCTTCGTCCTGCGCAAGCCGACGATGCCCTCGGTCATCGTGGAGACGCACCACGCGCTCGACTTCGAGGAGGCCGCGCGCTGGCGCGAGGAGCGCACGCTGGAGGTCTTCGCCACCGCGATGACCCAGGGGCTCGTGGAGGCCTTCTCGCCGCCTCCGCCCCCGCGCGTTTCGACGCAGCAACCCTGAGCCGCACAGCGAACGCTCGACGCAATTCGCGCTTGCCCTTTGTTTAACCAACTGGTTATTTTAACAGAAGGTTAATCAAGCCATGCCGAACGACCCGCTCAGCGCCACCTTCGCCGCACTCGCCGACCCGACCCGGCGCGCGATCCTCGCGCGGCTCTCGAAGGGGGAGACCTCCGTCACGGAGCTCGCACAACCATTCGACATGAGCCTTCCCGCCGTGACCAAGCACCTCAAGGTGCTCGAGCGCGCGGGGCTGATCACGCGCAGCCGCGAAGCCCAGTGGCGCCCCTGCCGACTCGCGCCGGAGCCGCTGAAGGGCGCGAACGACTGGCTCGAGGACTATCGCGAGTTCTGGGAGGCCAGCCTCGACCGGCTCGAGGACTACCTCGCCGACGTCCAGGGGCAGAAGCGCCCGGCGCGCGGCCGCAAGGTTCCAACCCCGAAGAAGTAGGAACGAGGAGCACCCCATGAATGCAGCGCTCGACCTCAACGAACTCGCGAAGCGTCAGCTGGAACTCTCGCGGCTCATCAGCGCCCCACGCGCGCTGGTCTTCCAGGCGTTCACCGACGCGGAGATGATCTCCCACTGGTGGGGCCCGAACGGCTTCCGCACGACCACGGTGAGCAAGGACGTGCGCCCGGGTGGCGCGTGGAAGTTCACCATGCACGGGCCCGATGGCACCGACTACGCGAACCACATCGTCTACACGAAGGTCGTCCCCAACGAGCGGCTCGAGTGGGACCACGGCACGAAGGAAGGCGAGGTCCTGTTCAAGGCCGTCGTCACCTTCCAGGACGAGGCGGGAAAGACACGCGTCACGATGCAGCACACGCTGCCCACCGTCGAAGCGCGCGAGCAGGCGGCGAAGTACGCCATCGAAGGTGGCCAGCAGACGCTCGCGCGGCTCGACCAGCACCTCGCGACGCGGCAGTAGGCACTCGTCGCGCGAGTGCCCACGTCGGGGCGAGGTACCGGGGAATGCTCAGGCGCCCTCGTTCCGCTCGTCGTCCCGCAGCGGGAATGGCCCGGAGACGTGCTTCACGATTCGCGCGGCCAGGGCTTGGACGTGCGGAGCGTGCAACAGGGTGTAGTGGGTGCCCGGGACGTCCTCGACCTCGAGCTTCTCCTGGGCCACGTAGCGAGACCAACCGTGGGTCGGCTCCACGGAGCGCTCCCGCTTCGCGTCCTTCGCGCGCAGCAGCAACACGGGGCCTCCGTAGGCGCCTGGACGGAACGTGGACAGGACCCGGAGGTTCGCGCGAGTCACATCGCGCCAGGCTCGCAGGTCCGCGTCCTGGACCTCGCGAGGAAGCCACCCGGACTCCCGTGCATGCGCGATGACCCGAGCGAGCTGCTCGTCTTCGGAGAGACCCGCGAGTGACTCGGGCCGGAGCGTCGACTCCACTCCCGCCGTCCGCGCGAGGTCCATCGCCATCCCCGCGAGGAGCAGCGCGTCGTCGGGTCCTTGCGTGAGCAGCTCGTCCGTGGACGCGAAGCTGTCGAGGAGGATGAGCTGTTCGACGCGCTGTCCCTGACGCTCCAGCTCGCGAGCCATCTCGAAGGCCACGACGCCGCCCATGGACCAGCCTCCGAGCACATACGGGCCTTCGGGCCGTACGGCGCGCAGCGCGGCCACGTAACGCCGCACGAGCGCGTCGATGTGTTCGAGTGGAGGCTCCGCGCCGTCGAGCCCCGGCGACTGGAAGGCGTAGACCGGTCGGTCCGCTCCCATCCACCGCGAGAGCAGCCGATAGGGCCCCACCGCTCCGCCAACCGCGTGAACGAAGAACACCGGCGTGCCCATGCCCTCGGCCTGCAACGTCACGCAGTCTCGCGCGGGGCTGTCACCACGGGACACTTCGAGCCACGACGCGAGCTGTTCGACCGTCGGGGCCTCGAAGAGGGCGCGCAGTGGGAGGTCGATTCCCGTGAGTGCGCGCACTCGCGCCACCACCTGCGTCGCCAGCAGCGAGTGTCCTCCCAGCTCGAAGAAGTCGTCCTTCCTCCCGACTCGCTTCGCTCCGAGCACCTCGCTGAACACCTCCGCCAGCTTCGCTTCCAGTCCCTCTCGCGGTGCTTCGTAGGCGTCTTCCGGTGACGTCACCGCCTCCGGCGCCGGCAGCGCCCTGCGGTCCACCTTCCCATTCGCTGTCAGCGGCAGCGCCTCCAGCACCACCACCACCGTCGGCACCAGGTACTCCGGCAGCCTCCTCCTCATCCCCTCCTTCACCGACGCCCCCTCCACCTCGCCCACCACGTACCCCACCAGCCTCTTGTCCCCCCTCTCCTCCCTCACCACCGCTACCGCTTCCCTCACTCCGGCCTGCTGCTTCAGCCCCTCCTCCACCTCCCCCAACTCAATCCGGTACCCCCTCACCTTCACCTGCCCGTCTCGCCTCCCCAGGAACTCCAGCGCTCCGTTGCTCTTCCAGCGGACCACGTCCCCTGTCCGGTACAGCCTCTCCCCGTCTCCAAACGGACTCGGCACGAAGCGCTCCGCCGTCAGCTCCGGTCTCCCCACGTACCCTCGCGCCAGCCCCTCGCCTCCCGCGTACAACTCTCCCGGCACTCCCACCGCCACCGGGCGCAGCCCCTCGTCCAGCACGTACACTTCCGTGCCTTCCACTGGACGCCCAATCGGCGCTCCTCTCTCTCCGACGTCCGACTCACGCTCCATCCTCCACGTCGTCGTGAACGTCGTGTTCTCCGTCGGGCCGTACCCGTTGATGAGCGTGCCTCCCCCGCGCAGCCTCTCCTTCACCCGCTGCACCGGCAGCACGTCTCCTCCCGCCAGCACTTGCTTCACTCCCGCCAGCGCCTCCGGCTGGTACGCCTGCATCTGCTCGAAGAGCGCCGCTGTCAGCCACAGCGTCGTCACCTGGTGCGCCTTCAGCGTC